>JARIDM010000252.1 GCA_029263945.1 Sporosarcina sp. | reverse complement strand
CTTGAAACAAAACAGTCGGTTCACTTTCTACTCTTCCCTCAATCGTCACACGTTCATTATGCGGTGTTTCAGCTAAATCGGTTATTGTAAAATCATCATGACGATACGGGAATGTCATCACTAAATCCAGGACAGAGAAGATCCCGAGTGCTTCTAACTGCTCCCCAGTTTTCTTCCCTACCCCCTTCACATTCGTTACATCATCATGAAGTTGTATTGTCACGGCCTGCTGATTCCCCACCGAATATTTTTGCTTCTAACGCTTTGCCAGTTGGTGTCGCAGCCAATCCACCCTTTGCTGTTTCCCGAAGAGCAGAAGGCATTGACTGACCAATCTTGTGCATCGCTTCAATGACTTCATCCGTTGGAATACGGCTCACAACACCTGCAAGTGCCATGTCTGCCCCAACAAGCGCTTTTGCAGCACCCATCGCATTTCGTTTAACACATGGTACTTCTACCAACCCTGCAACAGGATCACAAACGAGTCCAAGCATATTCTTCATCACGATTGAAAACCCTTCAGCACTTTGCTGAGGTGTTCCGCCAGACATTTCAACAATTGCGGCCGCTGCCATTGCCGCTGCAGAACCTGTCTCTGCTTGACAGCCACCCGCTGCACCGGAAATTGAGGCATTATTAGCTACAACAAAGCCAAAAGCCCCTGTCGTAAATAAATAGTTAATCATTTGGGCTCTCGTTGGATTTAACTTATTTTTCACTGCAAACAAAGTGCCTGGGACAATCCCGGCAGCCCCTGCGGTAGGCGTTGCACAAATCGTTCCCATTGCCGCATTCACTTCATTGGTCGCGACTGCCTTACTCACTGCATCCAATATTAAATTGCCCGATAAGGTATCGCCTTTTTCCATATACTTTCTAATGAGGACTGCATCCCCACCCGTTAAGCCGGACATTGACTGAACACCTTCAAGTCCTTTTTCAACAGCAGCTTCCATGACTTTTAAGTTTTCTTCCATTTGTCCAATGACTTCTTCACGCGTACGTCTAGACACCATCATTTCCTGCGCGATCATAATTTCTGAGATCGGTTTATTTTCTTTTTCTGCAAGCGCAACTAACGCTTTAACAGAGTTAAATAGTACATCCATTCATACTTCCTCCTTATTCTGCAATCGTTGAAATTTGCGTGATATGCGGCAAACTTCTTAGTTCTTCTATAATTCTCTCGTCAATTAAGTGATCTACCTCAATAACCATTAAAGCCATTTTACCTTTTTCTTTTCTCCCGACTTCCATATGCGCAATATTAACACCTTGCTTTGCCAGTGCGTTGGAAACGCTTGCAATCAATCCTGGTCGATCGTTGTGAACGACTAAAAGTGCTGGGTAGTTTCCTGATAAACGCAAAGGAAATCCATTGAGTTCAACAACTTCTATCTTGCCGCCGCCAATAGAAATGCCCGTCAATTCCATCACACTGTCTTTATCGCCAATTACAATCTTTGCTGTATTGGGATGATCCATCTCTTCTTCTTCTGGTATAAATTCAAACGTCAAGCCCACTTTTTCAGCTTCGTCGAATGACGTCTTTATTCGTTCATCAAAAGTATCGTAGTCTAATAGGCCACCGATAATCGCAACATCTGACCCGTGTCCTTTATAAGTTTCTGCAAAAGAACCATATAAATGAACGCGTGCCCATTCTGGTTGTTTCCCAAATAACGTCCTTGCGACACGACCTATTCGTGCAGCGCCTGCCGTATGCGAAGATGAAGGACCAATCATAACAGGACCAATAATGTCAAAAACCGATCTAAATTTCATCTGTCTACCTCCTAAGTTACAAGACTTACCCCTATTTTACATGAAAATCATGTTTTGAACAAAAATATTCACCTGTGCAATGTTTGCAAATAAAAACAGCACGTCGGTGTTAAAACGCACTGTTCAGCAATTTTTTATTCAACGGAAATGATATACGGATATAATGGTTGTTCCCCACTATATAACTCAACTTCAACATGTTCAAAGTGCTTTTCTATATATTCTCCGATTTTTTTGGCTTCTGCTCCACTCACATCTTCACCATATAAAATCGTAATAATTTCTGAATCTTCATCAATGACTTTGTCTAATAATGAAGTTGTTAATTCCGGTAGCGAAGCATTTGTCGTGACAATCTTCCCATCAGCAATCCCCATAAATTCATCTTTTTTAATGTTGACACCATCTATTGACGTATCTCTCACCGCATGTGTGACTTGTGCCGTTTTTACATAAGAAGCAGCATCTGCCATCGCAGTCGCATTTGTAGCAACATCAGCTTCTGGATTAAAGGCAAGAATCGCTGAAAGTCCTTCTGGAACCGTTCTCGTTGGCACAACAGCTGATTCAATGCCGATTAACTCAGCGGCTTGTTCGGCAGCCATAATAATATTCTTGTTGTTTGGTAAAATGAGGACGCGTTCTGCACCAACATCTTCAATCGCTTTTACAATGTCTTCTGTAGAAGGGTTCATTGTTTGTCCGCCTTCAATTACTGCAGATGCACCTATACTTCTTAACAAATCTGCAATTCCTGAACCCATGGCAACTGTGACAATTGCGTAAGGATGCTTCACTTTCGTTTTTGCTTGTTGTTTTGGATTTTCTCCTACGATATCTAAATGTTGTTGACGCATATTTTCAATTTTAATATTAATCAGTGATCCATATTTTTTACTATAAGATAAGACGTCTCCTGGTTCT
Organism: Sporosarcina sp.; assembly: GCA_029263945.1. GTDB lineage: Bacteria > Bacillota > Bacilli > Bacillales_A > Planococcaceae > Sporosarcina. The sequence goes on along the minus strand of JARIDM010000252.1, from coordinate 2,313 downwards.
TCCGAATGGATATGTACTTTTGCAACTTCTTCATCTGAAATGACGAGTAGCGAGTCACCGAAAGTGCTTAGCGCTTCACGGAATTTCGTTTCATCATAAGGACGATCTTCCAGTTTATCCTCTTCGAACTTCACCATGAATTCTGTACAATAACCGAACTCAATATCTTCTGTATTCATAAAACCTTGAACACTTCTGTGATGTTCTGCATTCACAAGTTCAGACATCGATTGATCGTCTGTTCTTTCAGGGAGCGCTTCGCCTTTTAGGTTCGCTAAAAAGCCTTCGTAAACATATACAAGCCCTTGCCCACCACTATCGACAACGCCAACTTCTTTAAGAACAGGCAGTAAGTCTGGTGTTCTTTTCAGGGATGCCTTTGCTTCTTCTAAAATGGCTTCCATTACTTCTATAAAATCATCTGTCACTGCTGAAACTTCTACACCTGCATTTGCCGCATCTTTTGCAACCGTTAGAATTGTTCCTTCGACAGGTTTCATCACTGCCTTATAAGCCGTTTGAACGCCATACTCTAGCGCATGTGCAAATTGTTTGCCGTCAATTGTTGCATCTTCTTCAATTGCTTTTCCAAAACCACGAAATAGCTGAGATAAAATAACACCAGAATTTCCGCGTGCGCCCATTAATAATCCTTTTGAAAGTGCCTTACTTGTTTCACCGATATGCGATACTGTATGTGCATCTATTTCTTTCGCGCCTGATGTCATCGATAAATTCATATTTGTACCTGTATCACCATCTGGAACTGGGAATACGTTTAATGAATCGACGTAGTCGGCATTCTCATAAAGGTGATGAGCACCGAGTTTCACCATTTCTGCAAATTTTATTCCATCTATAGCCTTCATCCCTATATATTCCTCCTCTTAAAAGTTCGTCACTCGGACTCCCTGGACAAAAATATTAATAGAATCCACATTTAAGCCCGCTGTTTTTTGTAATGTATATTTTACTTTTGATTGTACTTGATAAGCAACTTCCGAAATTTTTGTACCGTAACCAATAATGACATACATATCGATATGTGTCGATTCCCCAACACTTCGTACAATCACACCACGTGTAAAGTTTTCTTTTCCTAGGATATCTGTTAAGCCATCTCTAATTTGGTGTCTTGATGCCATCCCAACGATTCCATAACACTCGATGGTTGCTTCACCAACGATTTGGGCAATGACATCATTCGTAATATCGATTTTACCATATTCGTTTTTCACTTCGATTGACATAGATGTATCCCTCCGCATCTTTTTTCATTCACCCTATTGTACTATACTCGACATCATAATAAAAGAAAGCAATTTAAGTTCTGCTCATTTCATAAAAGAAAATTTAGGACTCAAAGCCAAAACAAGTTCGTTTTAGCTTTAAGTCCTAAAAAAAGTCCATAACCGTGCACGAATTGGAACGCGATGGACTCGTATTCTTAAGACGTGCATGCATAAAAAGAACATGTAAAGCTGTTTTACTTGAAAGACAAATTAAATGGGTTGCAATCCCATCTTCAGTATGATAAATTTAGATGTATGCAAATTAAGAAATGCATCGCTTATTCTTCAGTTACGAGGAGGTACAAATATGTCTAAACAATGTGTTATTACTGGTCGTAAAGCTCGTGCAGGAAACAATCGTTCTCACGCACTTAACTCAACAAGACGTACATGGGGTGCAAACCTTCAAAAAGTACGCATTTTAGTTGACGGAAAGCCGAAGCGCGTATGGGTTTCAGCAAGAGCTCTTAAATCAGGTAAAGTACAACGTGTCTAATCTTCAAAATTAAAATGCCAAGCTGAGAAAATTCAGCCTGGCATTTTTTCATTTTTCTTCCTCTTTTTCTTCTTATTTGTTGTTTTCGCGACGTCTTGCTTCTGAAATACAACCATACACTTCCGCACAAAACCGCTGACGAATTTTGGTAATGTAAATGTATAAACACGCATTCTACCACTCCTTTCAAGCATCTGAACTCCTTACCATTAAGCATATGCCATCATGGAAAGAGATAGTACAGACACTTGCAAGTGGTTCATTGCTTGTAAACTTCGTCATGCCCATTTCAAGCGTTTCATAATCGGTTTCATATTTGAAACCTTTCAAGGTCAGTCCAGAAACAGGTCCATTAAACGGAAACAAAGAAACATAAGGATAGCGCTCATTGACATCGATTGTATGCTCTTTAGGGCTAAGCATGGACAAATAGTTTGTTTGGTTTTGAATCGACATTACAACATGCGGATTCGCCATTTGATATCTATATAGCACTTGAAGTGCCGATGCCATATGATCGAGCCT
>JARIDM010000243.1 GCA_029263945.1 Sporosarcina sp. | reverse complement strand
CGCTAAACAGAAAGAAGTGCGTGAAGAAAGACTTAGCCAAAATGCAATAGGTTTGGCGAATAGTTTACGGGGAATGGGTACGGGAAGACAGAAGTCTTACTGGAATGAATTGTCGATGATTCGAATACCTATTCTGCTTATTACTGGAGAAAGCGACAAGAAGTTTGTTAATATTGCCCGGGAAATGAAGGAAATCCTTCCATTATCAACGCATTTAACAGTAAAATCAACAGGACATGCAATACATGTGGAAAAACCGACTTTATTTGCTACAATGGTAGAGGAGCATATGAGCAAGTTAAAATAATAAGGGGGCTAAAATTATGGCACGTCAATGGGAAACACTACGTACATACGAAGATATTAAATATGAACAGTATAGTGGAATTGCGAAGATTACGATTAACCGTCCTGAAGTACGCAACGCATTTCGACCGAAAACGGTTATGGAATTAATCGATGCTTTTTCTCGAGCACGAGACGATCAGAATATCGGGGTTATTGTGTTAACAGGTGAAGGTGAAAAAGCTTTCTGTTCGGGAGGCGACCAAACTGTTAGAGGGCACGGTGGATATGTGGGAGAAGATGAAATCCCACGCTTAAACGTCTTAGATCTTCAACGTCTAATCCGTGTAATTCCAAAGCCAGTTGTGGCAATGGTTTCAGGATTTGCGATTGGTGGAGGACATGTTCTTCACGTTGTTTGTGATCTAACAATTGCTGCAGACAATGCAATCTTTGGACAAACAGGACCAAAAGTCGGCTCATTTGACGCGGGTTATGGATCTGGCTATCTTGCACGTATTATAGGCCATAAGAAAGCGCGAGAAATTTGGTTCTTATGCCGTCAGTATAATGCACAAGAAGCACTTGATATGGGCTTAGTAAATACAGTTGTTCCGTATGCGCAACTTGAGGATGAAACGGTCCAGTGGTGTGAAGAGATGCTTGCCATGAGTCCAACAGCACTGCGTTTTGTAAAGGCTGCAATGAATGCTGATACAGATGGTCTAGCGGGACTGCAACAAATGGCAGGGGATGCAACACTCCTTTACTATACAACGGACGAAGCGAAAGAAGGCCGCGATGCATTTAAAGAGAAGCGTAAGCCTGACTTTGGTCAGTTCCCACGTTTCCCATAAATCGAGGGTTTAAAAAGTTTTAGTTTAGAAAAGCTGCCGCTAAAAAGGGCAGCTTTTTTCTAAAGGGAAGGTGATTGTTTGATACCGAATTGGTTGCTGCAAAGAGCTTATTTAACACCAGATAAAACCGCACTATCCTATCAAGATACGCAGTGGACTTTTAAAGAACTAAAGAACCTTGCGCTAAAGTATGCGAGCAGGATGAGCGCAAGTGACTTAAAAAAAGGTGACCGAGTGGCTTTACTCGGTCCATCTACTGAAGAAATGGTTTTTGTCATACACGGCTGTATGCTTCTGGGCCTCGAAATTGTCATGCTTAATAGTCGATTGACGCCGAAAGAAATAGAGTGGCAAGTGGTTGACTCATCAGCTGCAGCTGTGCTTGTCGCTGATGAATTAACCCATCTGGTGTCCTCTATCAACATCCTGACGCTCCCTTTCTCAGTACTAAAAGCCGGAGAAGGAATAGAACCTGAACTTGAAGAGAGATGGGAAATGGATCGAACGATTACAATTATGTACACATCAGGTACAACTGGGTTTCCGAAGGGTGTCCGTCAAACTGTAGGCAATCACACCTCCAGTGCACTTTCTTCGGTATTAAACTTGGGGCTTGTGGAGGAAGATGTTTGGCTATGTACGATGCCTTTATTTCACATTAGCGGTTTTTCAATTTTAGTAAGATCTGTGTTATATGGGATGGAAGTCCGTTTATACAGTAAATTTGATGCGGTTAAAGTAGCGAAAGAAATACAACAAGGGACCGTTACGCGTATGTCGGTTGTTGCGACAACGCTTCAACAAATTCTTGGTGTATTTGAAGAGGAGGGCCAAGTTGCGCATCCTTCTTTTAAAACGATGCTTGCAGGCGGTGGTTCTTTACCTGTTGATTATTTAAAACGGGCACAAAATTTACAGTTACCTGTGTTACAAACCTACGGGATGACAGAGACGAGTTCGCAGACGGCAACGCTTTCCGCATCAGATGCGTTACGAAAAATTGGTTCGGCAGGGAAGCCGTTGTTCTTTAACCAAATTCAAATACGGGGTAGTCAAGTGTCCGGTGAACACGGAGAAGTATTGGTTAGCGGACCCCATGTAACGCCGGGCTATATCGGTCACGCGCAAGATGAAGCTCCGATCGAAGAGGGGTGGCTCTCAACAGGTGACATTGGCTATCTTGACGATGACGGTTATTTATATATCATTGATCGACGGTCGGACCTAATCATTTCAGGCGGAGAGAACCTTTATCCTGCTGAAATAGAAAATGTACTGATGTCGCATCCATTAGTAGTAGAGGCGGGCGTTTGTGGAAAAGAAGATAAAAAATGGGGACATATTCCTGTCGCTTATGTTGTGACATCAAAGGCAGTTACTGAGGAAGAATTGCTGAATTATTGTAGGGAGCAACTCGCCCGTTATAAAATGCCCAAAGCGGTCCATTTTGTCGAAAAGTTACCGCGCAATGCTTCAAATAAATTATTACGTCGGGAGCTGAAAAAATGGCTCTAATTGACATAGCAGAAATACGACTTCATCGTGTGTCTGTTCCTTTGAAACAACCATTCACGACACATTTACAAAAAGTGACCGAACGAGAATCGATTCTTGTGGAGGTCGTTGATAGTAAAGGGATTATTGGACTCGGTGAATGTGTTGCGTTTAGCGCACCTTGGTATACAGAAGAAACGTGTCAAAGTTGTTGGGATACATTAGTCAACTGGCTTATTCCTGCTGTTATCGGGAAAGCCATGACACATCCATCAGAACTGTGCGAACAGTTCAAACATGTCAAAGGAAACCGTATGGCGAAAGCATCATTAGATTTAGCAGTATGGGATTTATTTGCAAAAAAACAGGATGTCCCTTTATGGAAATTACTCGGCGGAGAACGCTCAGAAATTGATGCTGGAATTGTGCTCACAGGAGAGATTAATGAGCATATGTACGAAGCGACTCGATCTGCGCTTGAAACGGGTTATCAACGTGTGAAAGTGAAGATTGACGAGCGTACTGACCCTCATGAAGTAAAAAAACTTGTCACATCCTTTCCACAGTTGTTATTTTTTGCAGATGCCAATGGAATTTTTGACCGACTAGGGTTAGAGGCTCTTTTGACCTATGATCATGCTGGGCTTACATTGATCGAGCAACCTTTTGGAGAAGACGAATGGGAACAGCATAAGAAGGCATCTGCGTTAATGAGGACGCCCATTGCTTTAGATGAAAGTATTCGATCGGTGGCCGATGCGAGACGAATGATTAAGTTGGAAGCTGGTTCTGTTATTGTGTTGAAACCAGGTCGTGTTGGCGGGATAACGGCATCGCTTAACATTCATGAACTTGCAAAACAACATGCGATACCCGTATGGATGGGTGGGATGATTGAATTCGGGATTTCGAAGGCCCATAACTTGGCACTCGCTTCATTGGCTCAAATGACATACCCAGGCGATTTTAGTGCGTCCACTCATTTTTGGGCGGAAGACCCTATTGAACCAATCATTGAAGTTGTCGCTGGAACGATTGCATTAGCAGATGTCGTTGGAATTGGCTACGAGATTAATCATGCGATCATGGAAAAGTATGTGAAGGACCAACGCATCTTTCGGGTATCTAGCTAATTTTCCTGTCAAAAAAAGCGCCCTTTTGCAAGGAGCGCTTTTTGCTATTGGTTACTGAGGGCCTTTTTTAATGTGTCGATATTTTTGTTCATGAGTGAAAAATAATCTTCTTTGCCCTCAATATCTTCTTGTGTAAGGACGCCTAAATTATGAAGCATAAGTGATTCTGCACCAATCTCTTTTCTAATGACATCCGTTAATTTCGAGGTAATATTTTGTTCGAACAAAACGTATTTTATGTTTTGTTCATGTGCTTTTTTGACGAGACTGGCTAATTCTTTTTGTGAAGGTTCACTTTGTGAGTTGAGGCCTGCAATTGCAACTTGCTCAAGTCCATACGTATCTGCAATATAACCAAAAGCGGCATGAGAGACATAAAAAGTTTTTGTTGGAGCTTCATTGGCCATGTCCATATAAGCACGGTCTAGTTTGATTAAATCACTTCTTAACGCTTCAAAATTTGCTTCGAATTGTTCCTTTTCTTCAGGTGCAGCTTCAATTAATGCTTCTTTCACTGAAAGCGCAAGTACATCGCTTAAAACAGGTGACATCCATACATGAGGGTCAATTTCGTCATGATGATGTTCATCATCCGAATCTTCCTCATCATGGGTGTGGCCTTCTTCTAACATATCTTCTGTAATTAAATCTGCAGTTGCAATCATTTCAACATGTTCATTTTTCAAGGTTTTTTCAGCATTTTCAACAAAACCTTCAAGTCCAAGCCCGACATAAAAAAATAAGTCAGCATCTGCAAGTGCCATCATCGCTTTTTGGGTAGGGTCAAATGTATGTTCATCTGCGCCAGGTGGGTAAATAGATTGGACATCGACAAAGTCCCCACCAATTCTTTCGGCAAAATACTGGAGTGGATAGACGGTTGTATAAACATCTATCTGACCATTTTTATCAGTGACTTCTGTATTTCCGCAAGCTGCGAGTAATAAAGCGATAAGTAAGAAGGATAGTAAAAATCCTTTTTTACGCATAGAAAATATACCTCCAATTAAGTTTAAATAGTAATCATTACGATTTAAGAAAGAATTCTTTTTTATCATACAAGACAATATAGGATTAAGCAACTGTAAAAATTACACAAAGACAAGAAAATAGGTTCAGCAAATTTACTGAACCTATCGTTTTTGTTTATTTTCTTTTTCTGGAACTGGATCAAAGCCACCTTCATGGAAGGGATGACATTTTGAAATACGGCGGATAGCGAGGCCTGTGCCTTTTATCGCACCGTGTGTTTCAATGGCTTCCAATCCATAGTTTGAACAGGTTGGATAAAATCGGCATGTAGGCGGTGTTAAGGGGGAAATGGCTTTTTGATAAAATTTTATGAGCAACATTAATATTTTTTTCATAGTGGACTCCTACTTGTAAAGTTAAGTAAAAGTATACCATGTTTCTTATGTAGTCGATTTAAATCTGCTTGAGCCATAATGAAAACCAAGGAATATGTTGACGAATTTATGACGATTGCGGTAGCGAGGTTTAGTGTTAAAAGAATAGGGTAAATTAAGGACATAAGTCGAATTAAATAATTAAGGGAGTTGTTTGGAATATGTCAACAGCATTAGTAAAAGAAATGAATACACAGGTTTCATCTTGGTCGGTGTTATACACGAAACTGCACAATTACCATTGGTATGTAAAAGGACATCATTTTTTCACGTTACATATTAAATTTGAAGAACTGTACGGTGAAGCAACAGCGCATATGGATGAGATTGCAGAAAGAATTTTAACGTTAGGTGGCAATCCAGTTGCAACATTAAAGGAACATCTAGAGCAATCAGTTGTATCAGAAGCAAACGGGAATGAAAAAGCAGATGATATGGTTAGAACGATCGCCGATGATTATGAAAAAATCATGCAATCATTAAAAAAAGGCATGGACCTTGCTGGTAAAGCAAATGACGACATGACAGAAGATCTGTTAAATGCAACTTATCAAACAATCGAGAAACACCAATGGATGCTTAATGCGTTCCTCGGTGAAGACAATAAGTAAAAAACCTTCAAAAAAGTATCGGATAACCGATACTATACTGAGAAGGGAGGATTGGGATTATGGATATGAATTCAATTATGGCTAGCCAATTACGTAGCTTACAATCAACGGTACAAATGAGTGTGTTAAACAAATCACTCACGTTAAATACGTCTGCAGCAACTGAAATGCTTGCGAGTCTTCCAGAACAATCTGCAGTTGCCCATCCTCACAAAGGCGCGTCAATTGATGTAAGAGCATAAACGCGTAAAACATACACATCCGATTATGGGTGTGTATGTTTTTTTGTTTATAGGTCATTCTAAAAAATAAAAGGATGAGCGATGATGAAAAAATATAACTTATATGTGTCTGTTAGTGATCAAAGGGTTTACAGTTATCCCGATGATTCTCCGTGGGAATTTAAAATTAAAGTCCAACAAGAATTTGTCCCTGTTTTTCAACAGTTATTTGAGCAAGTGAACCACTTAGAATTTCAGAACTTTTTGCGGTCACATCTTCCTTATGTGCCGTATCATTTGGATCGCGACAATCACTTAATAGATCGGCGTATGCATAAAGTTTATGCGTTAATTCATGAGTTTTCTGATCGGGAAACAAAAAAGTTTATCGAAGCATTACCTTTTTTTCGTTGATAGCACCGCGTGCCTTCGGTAAACTGAAGGAAAGGACGTGGACACTATGCTTACATTTACTGATTTACTCGGCGAACGAGTTGAATTGACATTTGGTGAAAATCGACACGGGATGCCTACAAGAGATGTCCTTGTTGTGCTTCAATATAATGGGCAATGGTTATTAACTGAACATGCATCACGTGGGATTGAATTTCCAGGAGGGAAAGTAGAAGAAGGGGAGTCTCTAGAAACGGCGGCCATTCGTGAAGTCATTGAAGAAACTGGGGTGACGTTGACAAACCTAAGTTACGTTGCTGAATACGTTGTGCATGCGGCTGAGCCTTTTTGCAAGGCGATCTATACAGGTGAGGTTAGGCACATCGAAGCCCATCCACAACTTCATGAAACAAAAGGAGTTGTTTGGATGACGAGTCAACAGTTAGATGCTTGTGAAAACCTTAGTTTCTATATGAAAGACGACGGAATGACTGTCATTCGTAAGTGGGTGGAAGAACATGAAAGCTAATGGCTTTATCGAACATACGCGCAAGTATCCCTCTCCTAATTCGCAAGTTGAGTTGCATGAAATTACGTATTGGTCCGAAGGGGTAAAAGTGAAAGGACTTCTCGCTGAACCGATTAGAGAGGGTCAATATGAAGGAATATTATATTTACGTGGCGGCATTCAGCACGTAGGGATGGTACGGCCCGCAAGAATAGCACAATTAGCTGGAAATGGTTTTGTTGTCTTCGCTCCTTACTACCGTGGGAACCGCGGGGGTGAAGGACGTGATGAATTTGGTGGAGAAGATCGTTTTGATGCTGTTAATGCCGTTGATGTATTGAAGGGAAATGCGAGAATCATTTCAGAACGAATACATCTTTTTGCGTTTTCAAGGGGCGGAATTATGGCACTGTGGACAGCAATTTTAAGAAAAGACATTTGCTCTGTTGTTACATGGGCAGGCGTCTCTGATATTAAAGCCACTTATGCAGAACGTCAAGATCTACGGAAAATGATGCGGCGTGTAATTGGCGGAACGCCGAAGAATCGAGCGGAAGCTTATGACAAGCGCAATGCACTTCATCGTATAGAGGAAATAAATAGCCCTGTCTTAATGATTCATGGTTTACTTGATGAACATGTGAAGGTTGAACAAGCTTACCAATTAGAAAACGCCCTCATTGAAGCCGAAAAATCTTATGAAACATGGTATTTCCCACAATATACACATCATATTCCACCAATGGTAAACGCAGAAATCGTGCGTGATTTATGTGATTGGATGAGAAAAAAGTAGCCTACATCGATAATGCAGGCTACTTCTTTATTATTAGGCGGTTGGTCCACCCTTGGTCGTAATTTCTTCTGAAACAGTTCCAAACTTTTTAAAGTTTTCACGAAATAAATCTGCAAGTTCGTTTGCTTTTTTATCGTAAGCTTCTACATCAGTCCACGCATTTCGAGGATTTAAGACGGTTGCTGGAACACCTTCAATTTCTTTTGGCATTTGTAGACCAAAGATGCTGTTCACTTCTGTGTCCACGTCATTTAGTTTACCAGCAAGCGCTGCATTGACCATTGCACGTGTGTATTTTAACTCCATTCGTTTACCGACGCCGTAAACGCCGCCCGTCCAACCAGTATTGACAAGGAAGACTTGCGCGTTGTGTGCATCAATTTTCTTCCCTAACATTTCGGCATAAACAGTTGCATGAAGAGGGAGGAAAGGTGAACCAAAGCAAGTTGAAAATGTTGCTTCTGGTGATGTAATGCCACGCTCAGTGCCCGCAAGTTTTGATGTGAAGCCACTTAGAAAGTGATACATCGCTTGTTCTTTTGTTAGTTTTGAAATCGGCGGTAGTACACCAAATGCATCTGCTGTTAGGAAAATAATGGTGTTTGGGTGACCTGCAACAGATGGGCTAACGATGTTGTCGATATTATGAATTGGATAAGCTGCACGAGTATTTTCCGTTAACGAGCCATCATCATAATTTGGCAATCGCGTATCTTCATCAACGACTACGTTTTCTAAGACCGCACCAAAGCGAATGGCTCCAAAAATTTCGGGTTCTTTTTCTTCCGATAAGTTAATACATTTTGCATAGCAGCCACCCTCAATATTAAAGACTCCGTCATCAGACCAACCATGTTCATCATCGCCTATGAGCTTACGCTTCGCATCAGCGGACAAAGTTGTTTTCCCTGTACCAGAAAGACCGAAGAACAAAGCGACATCGCCAGCTTCACCGACGTTTGCCGAACAGTGCATTGGCATAATGTCATTTTCAGGCAGTAAGTAGTTCATAATAGAGAAGATTGATTTTTTCATTTCACCTGCATATTCAGTTCCTCCGATGAGCACGATTCGCTTTTCCATATTGACGATAATGAACGTTTCTGAATCTGTACCGTCAATAGACGGATCAGCTTTAAAATTTGGTGCTGAGACGATTGAGAACTGTGCATTATGTGCAACAAGTTCTTCTTCGGTAGGACGAATGAAAAGTTGGTGAACAAATAGGTTATGCCAAGCATATTCATTGATCACTTGAATCGATAATCTTGACGCAGGATCTGCGCCTGCAAATCCTTTGAATACAAAAATTTCATCTTGTACTTGTAAATGAGCCATAACTTTGGCATATAATGCTTCAAAAACTTCAGAAGAGATGGGACGGTTAACAGAACCCCAATCAATTTTATCTTTAGAGGAATCTTCTTCAACGATATACTTATCTTTAGGGGAGCGACCTGTATATTTCCCTGTCTGCGCTGTAACTGCACCATCTGCAGTTAAAATGGCCTCACCTCGTACGATGGACTTTTCGACGAGTTGCGGAACTGAAAGCTGAACGTTTACATTGTCTCCTGAGAGTAACACTTTTAGTTCATTACCAATTTTAGCTGATATCATATTTGTATACCGTCCTTTTTTAGTAGTCCCAAAACTGGGTGAGTATCACTCAATTCATCATTAGTATAACACATTTAAAATAATAGTCTATACTCATTAAAAGTCAACAAAATCGATTGTGAAAATATAGGAATGACCGTATGGATAAATCCTTATTATGAAAAAAAATGTGTATTGTGAAAGAAAATTTGACTTATGTTG
>JARIDM010000141.1 GCA_029263945.1 Sporosarcina sp. | reverse complement strand
AAACAAATTTCTGTTAAGCCCTTCTGGATCGCCCCTATGACCATTTCCTCCATTGAAACCGAACAATCTGCTGAGAAGTTGCTGTGCATATGATAATCAAACATTTTAAATTGCCTCCAAGTTGTTGACATTTTTTGAATCTTCCCATATAGTAATAAATAACTTCATCCTAGTAAAGTGATGAAGCACCTAAAACGAAAGGTGGATGACAGAATCGTGTATACTGATTATATGATGAATCCTAAAGATGTCAAAGATTATGAAAAATATGAACGAACGATTAAAACCATTCAAAAAAGATTTAAAACTTATGGTTATCAACGAGTTAAAACATCTACATTCGAATCATACGACCTATATTCCCAAGTTGGCGGTGCAATTAATCAAAAAGAAATGATCAAAGTCATTGCACGGAGTGGAGAAGTTTTGGTGCTTCGTCCAGATGGGACAATTCCAATTACAAAACAAGTTGCAGAAAATAACGAAGGCGTAAAGACTGAAACTCGTTACTTTTATATACAAGATATTTTTAGACAATCTGCATTATCCGAAGAAAGCATTGAAACGACACAAGCAGGGATCGAGTGTTTTGCTGAGGGAACACCTGAGACGGACGCTGAAGTCATTGCTTTGGCTATTCATACACTAAGAGATTTAGGATTTAGTGATATTAAAATAGAAATGGGCCATGCTGGATTTTTTCAAGCGCTCATTCAAAAAGTACAGTTTACTTCAACTGAGCTTGACCAACTAAAGAACCTCGTGAAAGCGAAAAACATTGTGGAACTTCAACCTTTTTTAGAAAGTTTTACGATAGACGAAGCGTTAAAAAAAGCAATCGGACAAATTCCGATGTTATACGGCAATCCAGTTGATGTAATTCAACAAGCGAGACCGATTGCAATAACACCTGCGTTAAATAAGACGCTCGATTACCTATTGGAGGTCTACGAAATTCTTGAATTATACGGAGTTGGAAATAATGTCGTCGTAGATTTAGGACTCATTAATCAGATGGGCTATTATTCTGATGTGATTTTCCAAGGTTTTGTGGAGAAGTTTGGTAAACCAGTATTAATGGGCGGACGTTACGATCAATTGGGTGAAAAGTTTGGTGCAACTCTGCCTGCAATTGGTTTTGCTTGTGAAATTGAATCACTCATTCAAGCATTGGGGAGTTCAGTCGTATCTACGAAGCCGCTTATAGAGATTATCATCATCTATGATGCAAATAAACTAGAGGATTCAATCAATCTAGCGAATGAATTACGCGAACGTCATTACCGCGTACTCACTTGTCCATTTGAGAAATCCCTCGAAAATAAGCAAGAAAGCCTGTATGAAATTAAACTAGGGCATGAACAATTATTTGAGTATCGTAGAAGTGTCCAATCTTTCTCTTCGATTCACGAGTTACTTAAATTGATAGATGGTGCAAAAGGAGGGGTATAAGTGGATTATTTAACATTGGCGCTGCCGACAGGACGTACATCGAAGCAAGCGATTGCGTTATTAGAAAAGAGTGGCATTGTCTTTCCAGACTTCCAAAATAACAGTCGGAAACTTGTGATGTATGATGAAACAAATTCGATTAAATTAATCTTAGTGAAAACGGCTGACTTACTCACTTATGTTGAAAAAGGTGCTGCGGATATTGGGATTATCGGCAAAGATACCATTATGGAAATGCAACCTGATGTGTATGAACTAGTAGACCTTGATTTAGGAAAATGTGATGTGGTTGTGGCTGGTTTTCCAGATACAGTAATAAGTAAAGATGTACCCTTAACAGTGGCCACAAAATATCCAATGATTACAAAGGCATTTTTTGATGAAAAAGGATTACGAACAGACATTATTAAATTGAATGGCTCGATAGAATTGGCGCCGTTAATTGGTTTATCAGATGTAATTGTAGATATCGTCGAAACGGGAACGACATTAAAAGAGAATGGCCTGGTCGTGCTTGATACAATTGTTGCGATTAGTACAAGATTAATAGTGAATAAAGCGAGTTTTGCCACGAAGACGAGCAAGGTTGAAGGATTCATCCAACGGGTAAAAGGTATATTGGAGGGGAGTCAATGAAGCTACTGACGATGGAACAATATGATGCAGAAGAAAAAAAGCGTACTGCGGTAGAAGAGGATACAAAACTAGACACGCGTGTGCTTGAAATTATCAAAACAGTTCGTCAACGAGGAGATGAAGCGCTGCTTGCCTATACCTCAAGATTTGACGAGGTTGAGCTAAAGCGATTAGTCGTATCTGAAGCAGAAATGGCTGAAGCAGAAACCCTTGTGAATGAAGATTTTAGAAAAGCCATTCAAAGAGCACAGCAAAATATAACGGATTTTCATACAGAACAAAAAGAAGAATCTTGGACGATCACAAAAGAAAAAGACATTGTGCTTGGTCAGAAAGTAACCGCTCTTGAGCGAGTTGGCATCTATGTTCCTGGAGGAAAGGCTTCTTATCCTTCAACAGTGCTTATGAATGCGATTCCCGCAAAAATTGCAGGTGTAAAAGAAATAGTCATGACAACACCTGCAGGGAAAGATGGGAAAATAAATCCACATGTGCTCGTTGCTGCTCGTATGGCGGGTGTTAACACCATCTATAAAATAGGCGGGGCACAAGCGATTGCAGCACTGGCTTATGGAACTGAAACCGTCCAAAAAGTCGTGAAAATTGTGGGTCCTGGAAATGCATACGTTGCACGTGCAAAAAAATGGGTGTTTGGAGATGTCGCCATCGATATGGTGGCAGGTCCAAGTGAGATTTGTGTCGTTGCAGATGAAACGGCTATCCCAAGTCATGTTGCTGCGGACTTATTGTCTCAAGCCGAGCATGACGAATTGGCAACCGCAATTTGTATTACGACGAGTCAAGCTTTCGGAGAAGCCCTTTTGAATGAAATACAGCTTCAAACTACTACAGCTGAACGTAAGGAAATCATTGAACAATCACTGTCACTTAATGGCAAGATTATTGTCGTTGGCACGCTTCAAGAGGCTTTTAAATTGGTCAATGAATTAGCACCAGAGCATTTACAGCTCATGATTGAAAATCCGATGGACAAAGTACAATACGTAGAAAATGCAGGCGCAATTTTCCTGGGCAATTATTCACCCGAGGCGCTAGGTGATTATATGGCCGGGCCTAACCATACACTTCCTACAAGTGGTACGGCTAAGTTTTCTTCACCCTTGGGTGTGTATGACTTTATGAAAAAGTCGAGTATCATTCATTACTCGAAAGAAGCTTTTGAGGAAGTAGCAGATGATATCATTACCATCGCGCGTACAGAAGGATTATATGCCCATGCAAATTCAATTGCAATTCGAAAGGTGGACAAATAATATGCGTAAAACAGAAATTGCAAGGGCGACAGCAGAAACGTCTATCAAATTAGCTTTTAACATTGACGGTACTGGAGAAACTGATATTCAGTCAGGTGTCGGATTTTTTAATCATATGCTCACCCTTTTTACAAAACATGGTTTGTTTGATTTGAAAGTGCATTGTGATGGAGATATCGATGTAGATCAGCATCATACTGTTGAAGATATTGGGATTGTTTTAGGACAGGCTTTTCATGAAAGTATTGGCACGAAAGAAGGGATCGATCGTTATGCAACGATTTCAATTCCGATGGATGAAGCTTTATCAACGGTTTCGCTCGATATTAGCGGACGTCCATTTTTTGTCTACAATGTCGAAGGGTTAAAAGACAAAGTGGGCGAATTTGATACTGAATTAGTGGAAGAGTTCTTTCAAGCGTTTGTCAGTCATGCGAAAGTAACGCTGCACATCAATTTACAGTATGGAAAAAATACGCACCACATCATTGAATCCATTTTCAAAGCGTTTGGTCGCGCACTCAGTGCAGCGAGTAAAATTAACCCTGATGTGAAAGGAATTCCATCTACAAAAGGGATGTTATAACAATTTCAGAAAATGAAAGAGGCGAAGATAGATGATTCTTTTTCCTGCAATCGATATTAGGAATGGAAAATGTGTGCGACTGATACAAGGGGATTATGCGAAAGAAATCGTATATGGAGATTCACCAACTGAAATGGCGTTGTTATGGGAAAAACAAGGTGCTGAATTTATCCACATTGTTGACCTTGACGGTGCAAAAACAGGAGATTCTGCGAATCGTTTGGCGATTCAGGATGTTGCGAAAGCTGTTTCGATTCCGATCCAGGTGGGGGGCGGCATTCGTTCTATGGAGATTATCGACGATCACATTAAAAGTGGGGTAAGTCGTGTGATTATTGGCACGGCCGCCATTACAAATCGAGGTTTTCTAGCGCAAGCTGTCGCTAAGTACGCGGATAAAATCGCTGTCTCCATTGATGCGCGTAACGGCTTCGTTGCAACGGATGGGTGGACAGAAACAACGGATATGAAAGCGATTGACTTACTACATGATTTAGTAGAAATTGGTGTGAAAACAATTGTTTATACAGATATTTTAAAAGACGGCATGATGCAGGGGCCAAATTTTGAAGAACTCCAAACAATCGATCAGGCATCTTCTATTGATGTGATCGCTTCGGGCGGCGTAACTACAGAAACGGATATCGAAAAACTTCGTGGCATGAATTTATATGGCGCCATTATCGGAAAAGCACTTTATGAAGGAACATTATCACTAGAAGTCTTATTAGGAGATGAGCGCCTTGCCAAGTAATCGAATTATTCCTTGTTTAGATGTGGATAAAGGTAGAGTGGTAAAAGGTAAAAAGTTTAAAAATGTAGAAGATGTAGCAAACCCACTTGAGTTAGCTAAAAAATACGTCGCAGAGGGTGCAGATGAACTTGTCTTTTATGATATCACAGCTTCCTCCGAAAACCATCCAGTATTTATCGCGCTAATTACAGAGATTGCGAAAGAGGTACCCATTCCATTTATGGTTGGGGGCGGGATACGGACATTGGATGATATCAAAAATATATTAGATGCAGGAGCGGACAAAGTCTCCATCAATAGCATGACGCTAGATAATCCTTCGTTTATAGAAGAGGCTGCAAAACGTTTCGGTTCTGAACGCATTATTTTATCGATGGATGTACAACAAATTGGACCTTCGAAGTGGTCGGTTTTTGCAAGAGGTGGCCAAAAAGACACTGGATTAGACGCCGTTGAATGGGCGATGCAAGGAGAAGCCCTCGGCGCAGGTGAACTTGTGGTCAATAGCATAGACGGGGACGGTGTGAAAGACGGCTATAGCATCGAACTTACAAAAACAATTGCGGAAGCTGTTTCAATTCCTGTGATTGCAAGTGGAGGTGCTGGTACAATGGCAGATTTTAAGACAGTGTTAACAGAAGGGAAAGCCGACGCTGCACTCGCTGCATCTGTATTTCATTATAATGAAATCAATATTCATGCATTAAAAGATTATCTAGTGGGGACTGATGACTTATGAACGTAAAAATTGGGCAAGTTTCGTTTGACGATAAAGGACTCGTACCAGCCATTGTTCAAGATGAGGTAACGGGAAAAGTACTCATGCTCGCGTATATGAATAAAGAGGCATTAGAAAAAACAATTGAAACGAAAGAAACTTGGTTCTATAGTCGGTCAAGACAAGAATTATGGCATAAAGGCGCAACTTCTGGCAATCGTCAACTTGTGAACCGAATCGCTTTTGACTGTGATCAGGATACGCTTTTAGTACAAGTGACCCCACAGGGACCCGCCTGTCATACAGGTGACGTATCTTGTTTTTCTAATATAGTGGTGGAAGAAAAAAAAGCCAATCGAGAAGTTGTACACGAAGTTATTGCGGAAATTAAAGAACGTCGGAAGAACCCTGTTGAAGGCTCCTATACGTCTTATCTTTTCCATGAAGGCATTGACAAAGTATTGAAAAAGGTAGGAGAAGAGTCTAGTGAAGTGATTATTGGCGCAAAGAATGAAGATAAAGCAGAGCTCACTAGCGAATTATCGGACTTAATCTACCATTCCCTTGTGTTAATGGAAATAGCAGACGTAGACATAGCAGATGTGAAAAACGAATTGCTTAAAAGACGAGGGAAAACTAAAGATTAAAGTTTCTTCTTTTCATTTGCTGATTCAATTTCATAATGACCTTAACTTGCTACAACAACGCAACATACAGTTTGAAAATGCTTCAACTCAAAGTTATCTTGTGGGAGTAACAATAAAACCCTATTATGAAATTAATGAACTGTGAATATAAAGAAAGCGTATAATACATTAACTTTCTCTTTTCAGCGAATTAGTAGATTCATAAATACTTTACGCGGAAAGATAATGAGATCTGGATTATTCACCAATCAACACAAAATCCCACTAAAAAGCGATCGCAACAGCTTTTTAGTGGGATTCTCTTTTTCACTTGAAAAGTGAAAAAAGAATCCATTTCTGATATGGTTAAATCGCCTAAGAACTAACCAATAGAAAGGATTCTTCTAATGACTAGACTACCTCAAATGAGCCTACAACTCAATCGAAAACTGAAATTATCTAACGAGGGAGATGAACTCTCCTCAGACACAGGACAACTTTTATTCCATGAGTTTGATGAAAGAATAGGGTTTTCCAAAACAATTTTCGAACATCTTCAGTTAAAAGATGAGCGATCTTTTTGTATTCATCAAAACGAACAATTATTCCGTCAAAAATCTATCAACTAACCTCTGGTTATCACGAAGATGACGCCGCAGACCAACTTACGCATGACCACATTTTTACGCAAGTACTTGATACGCCAGCACTTGCATCGCAACCCTCTTTATCCCGTTTTTTTAAACGTTTTGATGAACAATCACTTGACCAACTCCAAGATGGAAATCAAGCGTTGCTTGATAAAGTTCATCATGCCAGACAGTTCCAAACACTACTCTTCGATTTAGATTCAACGCATTCCGATACATATGGGCAGCAAGTCCAATCGGCTTATAATGCCCATTATGGAACAGTTGGTTTTCATCCACTTGTCGCATTCGACGGACTAACAGGTGATTTTTTAAAAGCCAAATTACGTCCAGGCAATGTATACACATCCAATGGTGTCGTTGATTTTATGCGTCCTTTAATCGAACACTACAATCAAAAATTTCCTGAAACAACATCCCTTGTACGTGGTGATAGCGGTTTTGCGGTGCCGGGTCTTTATGAATTATGTGAAAAGGAATCCGTCTTTTACATTATCCGTTTAAAATCAAACGCAAAATTAAAAAGCCTTGCGGATGAACTGCATCCAATCGACGAAATACAAGACGTGACTGTGACAGAAAGTTATATTGAAGAATCAATCTATCAAGCTGCTTCTTGGTCGAAATCTCGTCGAGTGATTATTCAATCAACCCGTCCAGCAGGAAATCATTGGAAATTAAAAATCTGTGAATAATTCGGGTGAGATTAATGTAAAGAACACATAAATTATAAGAAGACGCCTACTCTTACAAGTTGCTAATTATAGAAAGGGTTTTATTGACTGGTATGCAATCAGTATTTAATCTGATGCATACTAGTCTGTTTTTGTTTAACGGCCTAACTATCAAACCTGATGTTAATTTCACTCACTCATAGAAATGATAGATGCAATATGTACTTCTTTATTTCGCTTTTCGTATTTGGTTAGCACAAGAAATAACATAAGCTGCCTGTTGGAATAGATTTGAAATGCCTCATTGTCAAGAAAGCATTTACAAAACTACTTTAAGAGACATGCCGCGTATTTTAGGGTATTACTAAAATTCATTCAAAATTAAATAAATGATTAGTAAGTACTGTAAAGAGACTATAAACCAGAAAATACTGTTACTAAAGTTCGGAATGCATCCAATGTGATTTTGAAAAATGAAAGATAAGAACTTTGATAATAAATATTAATTAAAAGCAACATGC
>JARIDM010000063.1 GCA_029263945.1 Sporosarcina sp. | reverse complement strand
ATTGAATACAAAACGACTAGAGCCTATTGTTTTCGCAATGAGTACTTCCTGTTCTTTTGTGGGATACAATCTAAATTTGAAGCCTTTATGAATAACAGACATGTCAACACCTCCTTATTCTCCTTGTTTTTGTATGTATTCTTTGACAACATCTATCGTTACGCCACCAGTTGTTAAAAGGCAGAAGCCTTTCGACCAGAAGTGTTCTTTCCATAACTTTGATTTCACTTCGGGAAACTCTTTCTTTATCATACGAGAGCTTGCACTCTTATACGCATTCAAAAACTTAGTTAGTTCGGTTTTAGGATGTGTTTTAAACAAGACGTGAACATGATCCGCGTCATCGTTCCACTCTAGTAAGGTAATATGATATCTTTCACCGAGTGTGATAAACATATCTCTTGCAAACTCGGAAATCGGTTCACTAAGTACCTTTTTACGATATTTAATAACTAAGACTAAGTGGTAATTTAGACTGAACACTGAATGATTATTATTGTCAAGCTTCATATGAAAAACAGCCCTTTCTTGCCTATAAGACTGATTATACCAAAGTGCCAAAAGAGAAGCAATTAAAGCTGTTGCATTCGCAAGTCAAAATTCACCCGACCACTTATCGCAAGTGATTGAAGTAGCGGTACTCTTTTGACCGAGATTGATAGAATAAGTCAACTTCAGCCGTATGCCTAAAGTTATGGTTTCTTTCTTGTGTAATCCTATTAGAAAACAGAATTCAGGTTCAATTAAGTTTGATCCATAACTATTTGTAGTCATTTACTTTTTCACAGGCACATCTTGGTTTCCTTGTCATATCACCATACAAATTGTATAATATAAGTAGATTATGAATAGAATAAAAAAGACTGCTCGATGTAGGTATCGAACAGTCAATACAATAGCAGGTCCCTTCAAAGGTAGACAGCTATTCTTGGTAGTAATAACCCATCTGAGCCGCTAACTCAAGGATGGGTTATTTTTTTTGATTGAATGACAATATCGCTACAACTAATGCTGCAAATGTTACTGCGAACATCAATGATTCGAAAATTGACATCAGCACTACGGGCCCACACGAAGTGGGTTATGCAGTCTTTGCGACAGGACGTCGCGTTCTTTAGACTGCCTTACCTCACACTTACGGGAATGGGCCGACCACCCTTGAGTTACCTATTCTATTGTATCGTAATCATAGCACACATACATTCTCATCTCCTACTGATTCCATGTGAAAAAATTGAATATTCCTTTAAGAAATATTCAAGTTTTGTTCCAGCGACTTGTAATTTTTCCGATATATTTTTAATTATTTGGTGCCGCTAAAAGATTTCAAAGTTATGGAATTGCTCATCTGCTGATTCATTTGGATACGAAAGCTAAGGTTTATTGCGTCAATGCCTGAAATCAACACACATTCAAAACCTTTTTTTAAAGTTGTTGAATAAACTCATTTTCCAATTGTAACTCCCCTTATGCTTCCATTTAAATAGTCTACCCTGTATTTAGATAGTACGATTGATAGGTGACTAAGATTACCTTAAAAACATCCTGTCGTTAGCAGGACGTTTTAATCATCATTCAATTGTTAGATTTCAGCGAACAGCTATCCGTTATTTAATCCTGCAAACGATTATTCCCAAAATCACTTCCCGTAAATCGCCATCCACTGTTGCCAAATCGAGAACTTTTGTCCATCCCATTTTAACGTGTTAATCACATACCCAAATGCATCGGCATGATAAAG
The DNA here is from genome assembly GCA_029263945.1 of Sporosarcina sp. Taxonomy (GTDB): domain Bacteria; phylum Bacillota; class Bacilli; order Bacillales_A; family Planococcaceae; genus Sporosarcina. Next base: position 5,718 of record JARIDM010000063.1, on the reverse strand, counting down.
TCCACTAATCTTTTGATAGGCTTGTATTTCATATACACCATCACGTTCCATATCTACTGGATAAAATCCACTCACCCCGTCAGCCATTCCTTGCACGGGCTTTTTCAACCGCCCATTTTCATCATAGATTTCAGATAAGTAGTCTGCCCCCCGATGGCTAATGTCTATTAAAAAAGATTGACCCGTTGCTGTGCTTCCAACACTTACTTTATAGTGATCTAGGTAGGTGACCGTGTATTGGTTTTGTTGATTGTACTGCTCAAAGTCAAATAACTTTCTAGATTGATTGTTAATGAAAGAGTATACATAATCATACGTAAAGGCACCAGAACCGCCCGAATCGATTCGAATTAACATATCCATAATGCCATTGCCTGTAAAGTCTCCGAGAAACACAGTAGGATGATAACCCGAATTTCCATTTTCATTAAGCGGAATCGTGTGTACTTGATGCGATTGACCGTCTTGAACATGAAGCGTAATCTCTGTCAGGTAAGGACTAGATGGATCGGTAGCCTTTAAAGCTGTCAAAAAAACATAATCTGTTATTCCGTCACCATTGACATCCCCGTAGGCACCACTGATGACTTCGGGTCTTCTCATTTGACTTGTATGATCCACATACATTTCTATCACTCCTCTTGAACTAAGCATTTCTCCTAGCATATGCACCTGCCCAGAAATATGACTCAAGATGGTGAAGAATGATACGAGAAGCGAATCTTAAAGCTTCATTTCATTTCATTTCACTTTTCCTTCTCTCCTCAAGATCGGTAATAATATTATTAAAACGATCCTTTGTGATATCTAACCTCCAAGCAAATATAATCGAGACCGTAAAACACGCAGCTGGAAGTATTGCGAGTAAAAGTCGAATCGCAGTTGTGGCAGAATTAGGCTGAATTACCTCTTCAACTGCACTGACCATTTCATCTGCTTTGATATAGCCAGAAACTTCAATAATAAAGCCAACACCCGCGATAGATAATCCAGTTGCAACCTTTTGCATCAGTTGTAAAATGCCATTAAGCGCACCTTCTCTACGTATCCCGTTCTGGTGTTCATCGATGTCAATAATATCTGGAATAATCGACATCGGAATAATTTGGCACGCGGAGATTCCAATCCCTGCTAAAATACAAACAATGGTTGTAAATAAAAGGTTACCTGCTGGCAATATCAATACGAGTAACATGACAAGCGACAAGAATACCGCACCGATAATATACGCCAATCTTTTGCCGTATCGGTTACTCATATAATTCCAAAACGGAGCAAAGACAATTGCCGCCACTAAGGGGATCGCCATGAATATCGTTGCGTCTCCCTCTACTTTCAATACATCCCCGAGAAAGAAAATAAAGAGAGCCATAATGACACCGACACCCACATTGTTAAAAAGAAAAAGACCATACGTATTTCGGAATTCTTTTAGCTTGAGAAAAGAAACAATGGTTGCAAAAAAACCTTCATAGTTTGCCCGCTGCCCTTTTACCCGCTCTTTGGAAACGAAACCTGTGAAAATTAACAGGATTGCGATGACCACCCCGAATATTATCCCCACAAACTCAAAAGCTTCTGGTTTGCTATAGGCTTTAAATACAATATCCGTCATGAAGGCGATCCCAGCAGCAGCGATCAACGTGCCCACAAATGACAAGCCTACCCGATACGTCGAAAGTTCTGTACGTTCGTCATAGTTTTGCGTCATCTGTGCCATCAGTGATCCATATGGAATGGCCACAATGGCTAGCGCGGTATTGTATAGTAAATAAGCGATCAAATAATAAATGAACCGACCCATATCCTCAAATGGAGGCACGTACCAGATGACGATGAACGTTAAGCCTAAAGGGATCGCACCAAAAATAATATAAGGTCTGCTTTTTCCAAGAGGATGTCTCGTATTATCCGACATCCGCCCAACGACATAGTCAAAAAAAGCATCCCATACCCTTGCCACTAAAAAAATAATCCCCGCCAATGCAGGTGCGATGCCGCCAATATTCACGATAAACCAGAGCATATAGAAATTAATACTGCCAAATGCGATGTTAATCGCCAAATCCCCAATACCATAAGCGATCTTCTCACCTTTAGGAATGACATACCCGGCTTTCATACTGTTCGCCTACTTGGCATAATTGTTGGTGCTTGTTCGCCAACTTCAACCATACGCTGTGTAAGCTTTGTCGCTAATGCCGCCCTTACTTCGGCATGAGAAGATTGATTGACAAGGTTCGTTAACTCATGGGGATCGTTTTCCAAATCATAGAGGAAGTCCTCATGATAGCAATCACTCGAGGCTTCTTTTATCCCGTTTTTCCCTAAAGCTCGAACGGCATATTTCCACTTTTTCGTTCTAATGGCTCTTCCGACTTGGCTTTCACTAATTTGTACAAATACCTCTTCAGGCCAATCATTTGGCGCATCCACCAACAGATTTTGTAAGGGACGCCCCCTCATCTCCGCACTTTCAATTCCCGCACATGCCAATAAGGTTGGCGGAATATCTATGAGGCTTACCAATTCCTCTACAACATTTCCCCCGTAGAAACCAGGTCCATACGCAACCATGGGAACTCTGATCGAAGCATCATGACAGGAACGTTTATACTCTCCGTTTCTTGTCTTGAAGTGACTGCCGTGATCACTCGTATAGATGATAACAGTATGATCTTCAATCCCTTGCGCTTTTAAGGTCGCCATTAAACGCCCCACATTGTAGTCCAAGCGATTGCAGCAACCAAGATAATCTGGATAACTTCTTTTCCAGTTCCCTTTTTTGCCGACCAGATCCCCTGGGGCTTCAAAATCTTTGAACTTTTCCTTTGAACCGTGGGGCCCTTCATATCGGAAACGATCATTCTGATGGTGAGGTTCAATTTGTGAGAGAAATAAAAAAAACGGCTTGTCGTCTTGACGATTCTTGATGAAATTAATTGCAAAGTCCGTCATGCAATCTGCCCGGTACCCTTTGAATTTCACTTTGTTATTATTTTCATCATAGACATACCCGTCATAACCACGAGAAGTAAATTCTAATATTTCAGATGCTCTATAGTAACCACTATATCCACCCCTTCGTTCGAGAGGAATTGGCTTTTTGCCGTAATTTTGTTGACGTCCTTGTGAGGCGAGGTGCCATTTGCCGACATAAGCGACTTCATAACCCGCTTCTGTGAAATGGTGAGCAATCGTTTTTTCATCAAGCGGTAAGGCAATGTCATTTTTGTAACAACCCGTTTCCGTTCCGTACTTCCCTGTTTGCACACTCGCCCGTGCAGGTCCGCAAACAGGTTGGCAAGTGAAGGCATTTTCAAACCGTGTCCCTTTCGCAGCTAACTGATCTAAGTTTGGTGTAATGTTGAGTTTCTGACCATAACAACCGAGCGTATCCCACCTTTGTTGGTCTGAAAAGAAAAAGACGACATTTGGTTTTCTATCCATACACACCCTCCTCCTTACTGATTTAAGAACTTCTCAATCATTGCCTCCGTGACTTCATTCTCCTTTGCCAACTCCCCGTAAAATTGACCACTACGCCTGATTGTCCGCGTTAGCGTTTCATAATTTACTTCTATTAACCCAAACCGCCTTTGCAATCCTTCATCCCATTCAAAATTATCTAGTAAAGACCAGTGATAGTATTTTTCAACAGGAACGCCGTTTTCCACAAGCCTTGCAACTACTTTGAGATGGTCATAAATAAACGCCGTTCTTTGTGCGTCTGTCGCATCACATATGCCGTTCTCCGTAATATAAATTGGCTGCTTATATAGACGAAAGTATTTCTCGCAAACACGGTACAAGCCTTCAGGATATATTTCCCACCCCATATCATTTATCTCGGCCTCTTTTCTAACTAATAATTCAGAAAACAAACGCCGTGGGTCCCAAGTAAATTTGACGATATCCCTTGAATAATAATTAACACCAAAAAAGTCGCAATAGGTTCCTTTGCCATAAGGATAACCACCTAGTCCAATCGGAAATAAAAACTTGCCCTTAATCATACTTTCTAAAAAGATCGTGTGAAAGTTGTGTTCCAGCAGCGCCCGTGGCAGTTTTGACAGTACACCCTTTTTCTCTGCATCAAATACCCGGATATGAATAGCGACGCCAACTTTGGTTCCTGATGAAAAGCCCATTTCGCTTCGCAAGTGATGAATTTGTTTATAAGTCATAATATGAGCGGCGGCCATATTTTTTAGGCCTTTAAAATAGTTCCGCATAGACGGCTTTTCTGGTGGAAAAATGGCGCTGCTATACGTACTTTCTAAATAGACATTTGGCTCATTGATCGTAATCCATTCTCCAACAAGATCGCCTAAAAAAGAGACGACCTTCTCTGTGAAACTTGTAAAGATTTCAACAGATTCCAGATTCGTCCACCCGCCCATATCTTCAAACCAAATGGGTTCAGAAAAATGATGTAACGTAACAAGGGGTTGAATATCCTGCTCCAACATAATTTGAATCATTTTCCGATAATGAACGAGTGGCGCTTCTAAGTAATTTCCGCGCTCGGGTTCAATTCTGCTCCACTCGATACTCATTCGATAGACCTTGTGATTCAGCTGTTTCATGAGCGCGATATCTTCTTCATAGCGATTCCAATGATCGTCTGCCACAATGCAATGTGAACCGTCTTTTACGCGTCCTTCTTCACAAAATCTGTACCAATTGTTCCCTTTGTCTCCGCCTTCGATTTGCAAAGAAGCTGTTGCGGAACCGAGTTGTAAAGAAGGAGGTAGTGCAAAGGGTGTAAAATTCCCCTCTTTTTCTTTAGTGATCAGAATCACTCCCTTTTCTCATTTTCATTTCATCTTCTACCTGAAGGCCTTTTAATATAATATCTACCGCTTCTTCCAATGCATCTGTAAATGCCATATTGTTTTCGATTAGAAATTCATCTTCTATCAAACTTCGAAAAATCCCTAAGAAAATTTGTCTGATAAACTGAACGTTTACAAATCGAAGTACCTTTTTATCTATCCCTTCTCGGAATAAATCGATGACAATTTCCCATCCTTCCGCAAGCTGTTGGTCTATTTTAGAATAGAGGTTCGGATAGTATTTTTTGATTTCATATACTTTTTTAGTATTGACACTTATTTTACTTTCTGGCATGAGACAAATGATTTTCTTAATTTTACTGGTCACTTCTAGGGATTCATTTTGTGCAATACGTAAGTGTTGCGCTTTAATATCAGTAAAAAACAACTCAATAATTTCTCCTACTAAGGCTTCTTTTGAGGCAATATGTTCGTATAAAGTGCGCTTACTAATGCCCGCATTGTTCGCGACATCGTCCATTGTGAACCGAATGCCGTGTTCATCAAAAGCTTCAAGCGTCGCGGTAATGATGGTTTGTTTCAAGCGGATACCTCCTTAGGAAAACTATAAAACTCGTTTCGGTTTCCTAGTTTTATTACTTGTAGTATATGCCTCCCCCCTTAACTTGTCAAACAATTCTGTTATCCTTTGAGGATTTTATAAACAAATGAAAAAGCGACTGAATCCTAGGCTATACCAAGGATTCAGTCGCTAAAAAAAGAAGCAGATAACAGATTAAACTTATGATGAAATAGTTTGTCTATAACATTTTTTGAGGCGGTGATTTTCTAACATGCCATCCCATAGATTTCGCCCACGCACTAAGACTTGCTTTTTCTTCTTTATCTTCCCCTTCATAAATGACGCCTAATAAATCTG
>JARIDM010000057.1 GCA_029263945.1 Sporosarcina sp. | reverse complement strand
GGTTAGAACCTTTAGGTGTAACAGTTGCATTTCTTTCAGGCTCTACGAAAGGGAATGCACGAAAAAATACGCTTGAAATGTTGGCAAATGGTCAAGTCGATTTATTAATTGGTACACATGCTTTAATTCAACCTGATGTCGTTTTTCATAAATTGGGACTCGTCATTACGGATGAACAGCATAGATTTGGCGTTGAGCAAAGAAGGATTCTAAGAGAGAAAGGGATCAATCCAGACGTGCTCTTCATGACGGCGACGCCGATTCCGCGAACGCTTGCCATTACAGCATTTGGAGAGATGGATGTCTCTTTGTTAGATGAATTACCTGCAGGTCGTAAAGAAATTGAAACCCATTGGTTAAAAGAGGATGCATTACAACCTGTTCTGCAAAGAATGAGAAATGAGCTTCAAGCTGGACGCCAAGCTTATGTCATTTGTCCACTTATCGAAGAGTCGGATAAGATAGACGTTCAAAATGCGGTGGATGTTTACGAACAATTATCGATTTATTTTCAAAACCAATTTAACGTAGGACTTATGCATGGTCGGCTTCATACTGATGAAAAAGACCAAGTGATGCGGGCGTTTAGTGAGGGTGAAATTAATGTCTTGGTGTCCACCACAGTTGTAGAAGTAGGGGTTAACGTACCGAATGCCACATTCATGTTAATTTACGATGCTACGCGTTTTGGTTTGTCGCAATTACACCAATTGCGGGGACGTGTCGGTCGAGGTGCAGAACAATCCTATTGTGTATTGCTCGCTGATCCAAAGACTGAAGAAGGAAAAGAGCGTATGCAGATTATGACGGAGACAAACGATGGATTTGTATTGGCAGAAAAAGACCTTGAGTTACGCGGAGCAGGGGATTTCTTCGGTCGAAAGCAAAGTGGCATGCCGGAATTTAAAATGGCTGATTTAATCCATGATTATCGAGCATTAGATATTGCCAGGCAAGATGCAGAAAGATTTTTGGCGTCTGAAGATTTTTGGACTGAACCAACTTATGCAGCGTTAAGACAACAATTGGAAGCATCAGGAGCGTTAGGAAATGAAAGAATAGACTGATCACTGCGGAGGGCAAAATTTGGATAGCCTTTCGCTTTTCTATTTAAAATCTCCTACTTGCATTATGATTTCAGAGTTTATATACTGATGTTAGTACCAAGTGCTAAATCGGAAGGTGAAATGATTGCGAATGCCTAAAAGTGAGAGGCAGAGGCTTCTCAAAGAGTTGGTAGAACAAAACCCCTTTTTGACGGATGAAGAGCTGTCAACGCGTTATCAGGTAAGCGTTCAGACAATCCGATTGGATAGACTTGAATGTGGAATTCCAGAATTACGAAAAAGACTCAAAGAGGTTGCAACACAGAATATGGCTGCACAAGTAAAGTCACTCGATACAGAAGAAGTTTTTGGGGATATTGTCGATATCAAACTTGACGAACGTGCTTTGTCTATCTTTGATGTCACGATCGATCACGTTTTTCAAAGAAACGGGATTGCACGCGGCCATCATTTATTTGCCCAAGCGAATTCATTGGCTGTTGCTGTGATGGATGATGACCTTGCCCTCACTGCTAAATCTTCAATGGATTTCCTAAAGCCGGTGAAGGCTGGTGATCGTGTGATTGCGCGTGCAGAAGTGAAGAAAGACAGTCTAAATGAAAAGCGAACACGTGTAGATGTCGTGTCAACTGTAGGAGATTTGACGGTATTTACAGGGGTATTTTATATGTACCGGATGACAGACAAAAATCAGGAGGAAAAATCATGATTATCGCACTAGATGGAATGGGCGGAGACCATGCACCAGGTGAAATTGTTAAAGGTGCATTAGAAAGTCTTGCCGCATTTAATGATATTGATATACATATATATGGGGATGAGCAAGCCATGGCACCCTATTTAGAACAACATGAGCGTTTAAAAGTCGTCCATTGTACAGAAAGAATTGAAGCGGAAGATGAACCAGTTCGAGCGATTCGACGCAAAAAAGATGCATCGATGGTTCGCATGGCGCAAGCTGTTAAAGATGGGCAAGTTGGCGCCGGTGTATCTGCAGGGAATACAGGCGCACTCATGGCGGCTGGTCTTTTTATTGTGGGCAGAATTGAAGGAATTGAACGTCCAGCACTTGCACAGGCACTCCCGACAATAGACGGCGAAGGCTTTGTGCTACTCGACCTCGGGGCTAATGCGGATGCCAAACCTTCTCAACTTGGACAATATGCTCTGATGGGAAGTATTTATGCTGAAAAAGTACGTGGCATTAAAAATCCTCGTGTGGGGCTCTTAAATATTGGCAGTGAAGAAGGTAAAGGAAATGAATTAACGAAAGCGGCTTATGACGTGTTGAAAAATTTACCTATAAACTTTATTGGAAATGTCGAATCTCGTGATCTTTTAACGGGTGCAGCTGACGTTGTTGTAACTGATGGTTTTACGGGCAATATGGTTTTGAAAACAATCGAAGGGACAGCCTCCAGTTTTTTTGCAATGCTAAAAGAAGTATATATGACTTCTATGAAAACAAAGGTTTCAGCTGCCCTAGTTAAAAGTGAATTAGGTGGACTGAAGAATAAGATGGATTATGCCGAGTATGGCGGGGCAGGCCTTTTTGGTCTCAATGCGCCAATTATTAAAGCGCACGGTTCATCGAATGCACGTGCAATCTATAATGCGGTTCGACAAGCGCGTACAATGCTTGAATATCAAGTAAGCGAAACGATTCGCGAGACAATTAGGAAGGAGTCAACAAATTGACGAAAATTGCATTTGTATTCCCCGGTCAAGGTTCACAAAAAGTAGGAATGGGCCAATCCTTAGTTGAAAAAAGTAAGGACAGCCAGCAATTTATAGAACAAGCTGATGCTGCACTTGGTTTTTCTTTAAGTAAATTGATGGCGGAAGGACCTCAAGAAGAATTAACTGTGACGTACAATGCACAACCTGCATTGCTCACAGTTGGTGCTTTAATTGCTGCGAGATTAATGGCAGCAAATATTCAACCGGATTATACTGCTGGACATAGCCTCGGCGAGTATACGGCGCTCGTTACTTCAGGTATGATGACCTTTGAACAAGCGGTAACAGCAGTTCATCAACGAGGGCTTTATATGAACCAAGCAGTTCCGGCAGGTGTAGGGGGTATGGCTGCAATTTTAGGACTAGAACGTGCAGAAGTGGAGAAAGTCACCGCGAAAATTACGGATGATGGAGATTCAGTACAGCCTGCAAACTTGAATTGTCCGGGACAAATTGTGATATCTGGAACAAAGGCAGGCATTGAAAAAGCTTGTACCGCTTTAAAAGAAGCGGGCGCAAGAAGAGCACTTCCATTAGATGTTAGTGGTCCATTCCATTCTACGTTAATGAAACCTGCTGCTGAAAAATTGCGGAAAACATTAGCGGAAATTGAAATGAAAGACGCGACGATTCCGTTGATTGCAAATGTGAATGCTTCCGTCGTTAAACAACGTGAGGAAATTCAAGCGTTTCTGGTTGAACAGCTATACTCCCCAGTCCTTTGGGAAGATTCTATTCGCACAATGATAGCGAGTGGGGTTACGCATTTTATCGAGTGTGGTCCAGGAAAAGTATTGAGTGGTTTAATTAAAAAAATAGACCGAACAGCAACTGTTTATCCAGTTTATGATGAAGAAACATTAGAAGAAGTGATTGCTGCTTCGAGAGGATGGTCAAAATGAGTAGATTTGATGGGAAAGTGGCCATTGTTACAGGTGCATCGCGTGGTATTGGACGTGAAATCGCTTTACAACTTGCGAAGGAAGGCGCGCGTCTTGCTGTAAATTATAGTGGCAGTAAAGAGAAAGCGGAAGAAGTCGTTCGATTGATTGAAGCTGCTGGAGGAGAAGCATTTGCAATTCAAGCAGATGTATCAAATGCAGAAAGTGTTAAAAAGTTAGTAGACGAGACAATTGCAACATTTGGTTCAATTGATATACTAGTCAATAACGCTGGCATCACGAGAGATAATTTATTGATGCGCATGAAAGAAGAAGAGTGGGACGATGTTATTGACATTAACTTAAAAGGTGTTTTCCTCTGTACAAAAGCTGTGTCACGCCAAATGATGCGTCAGCGTGCAGGGAAGATTGTGAATGTCGCCTCTATTGTTGGGGTTTCAGGGAATCCTGGGCAAGCGAACTATGTGGCTGCGAAAGCTGGAGTCATCGGGCTTACGAAGACTACCGCCAAAGAACTTTCGTCGCGCAATATAAATGTAAATGCTGTTGCGCCAGGGTTTATTACGACTGAAATGACAGAAACGTTAGATGAAGATCTAAAAGCGCAAATGCTCGCAAGTATTCCATTAGGTAAACTAGGAAGTGCTGAACATGTCGCAAAAACTGTGAACTTCTTATTATCAGAAGATGCAGCCTACATCACAGGACAAACCATCCACGTCGACGGTGGAATGGTTATGTAATAATGGTTTTTTACATCGAGGGGAGGTGACAGATTTGGCAACAGTAGTTGAACGTGTAACGAAAGTAATCGTTGACCGCCTTGGCGTTGACGAAAGTGAAGTTAAAACAGAAGCTTCTTTCCGTGATGACCTCGGTGCAGACTCATTGGACGTAGTTGAGCTTGTAATGGAATTAGAAGATGAATTCGATATGGAGATTTCTGATGATGACGCTGAAAAGATTGGTACTGTAGGAGACGCAGTTTCTTATATCGAAGCAAAAGTAAACGAATGATGTAAGTTTAGCTATAAAGTTACTTTACAGCGTACATTTATTTACTTTTCTAGCAGACCAATTGAGGCGCTTTCGCCCTTTCACAAGAGAGGTGGGGAAGCGTCTCTTTTTTGCTTTGCACTTAGTCGCCGAACAAGGTAAAATTAGAGGTATTATGTAGGAAAGGCAGAATCGTTCTTATGACAAGTAGAAAGACATTATTACCACCAATGGTTCGAAAAAAGTTTGAAGAACTACAAGCGAAATTATCAATCGAGTTTAAAGAGCCATCACTTTTATATAATGCATTTACGCATTCATCATATGTGAATGAGCATCGGAAAAAGAACTTTACGGACAATGAACGCCTTGAATTTCTAGGAGATGCAGTATTAGAACTTGGTGTATCACAGTTTCTTTATGCAACAGAACCTGGGATGAGCGAAGGGGAGTTGACAAAGTTACGTGCAGCAATTGTGTGCGAACCAGCGTTGGTCACTTTTGCGAACGAACTTGACTTTGGCCATTACGTCCTCTTAGGAAAAGGTGAAGAGCAAACAGGCGGTAGAATGCGTCCTGCCCTTTTAGCAGACGTATTTGAAGCATTCATTGGTGCGCTCTATATTGACCAAGGGATGGACGTCGTTACTACGTTTCTTGAAACGGTCATTTTCCCTAAAATTGGTGCCGGTGCTTTTTCGCATGTGATGGATTACAAGAGTCGTCTACAAGAAATCGTGCAACAGACGAATAGTGGTCACCTCCATTATGAAGTGATCGAAGAAGAAGGACCTGCACACGCTAAAGTTTTTGTTACGCTGGTTAGATTAGAAGAGAAAACACTTGGTACGGGAAAAGGTAAGTCGAAAAAAGAAGCTGAACAGGAAGCTGCCCGACATGCGATTAGCCAATTAAAGCGTGAGTAGGGTGAAAGGGAGATTTAAATGTTTCTAAAAAGGCTTGAAATTATTGGGTTTAAATCGTTTGCAGAACGAATAAGTATTGACTTTGTTCCAGGTGTGACTGCTGTTGTAGGTCCGAACGGAAGTGGAAAAAGTAATGTGACAGATGCAATTCGATGGGTGCTTGGCGAACAATCTGCCAAGTCTCTTCGAGGTGCCAAAATGGAAGATATTATTTTCGCAGGGAGTGATTCTCGTAAACCACTTAACTTTGCTGAAGTCACCCTTATATTAGACAATAGTAAGGGATTGTTCCCATTAGATTACACAGAAATTAGTGTGACGCGCCGTGTTTTTCGATCAGGAGAAAGTGTTTATTTATTAAATGGTCAAAAATGTCGATTAAGAGACATTAACGATGTCTTTATAGACTCAGGCGTTGGAAGAGAAGCATTTTCAATTATTTCACAAGGCCGTGTAGATGAAATCTTAAATAGCCGACCAGAAGACCGTAGAAGTATCTTTGATGAAGCGGCAGGCGTGTTAAAGTATCGGACGAGGAAACGAAAAGCAGAACATAAGCTTTTTGAAACGTCGGACAATCTTGACAGGGTTTTAGATATATTGAAAGAATTAGACGTTCGAATCGAACCGCTCAAAGAACGTGCTGAAGCGGCAAAAAATCATGCCCTTCTTTCAGAAGAAGTGCGTGAAGCAGATATTCGATTGTTAAATTACGATGCAAGAGAATATCGAAATGCAATCGTCTCTAAAGTAGAAGAAGTTGAACAACTTCAAACGAAAAAAGAGGGTCTTTTAAAGGAAATAGAAAAAAACGAAGAGACCGCTCAGCAAGATAAGAAAAAGCTTGAAATCATTGAACTTGAAATCGAAAAGATGCAAGAACAACTTGTAAAAGCAAGTGCTGAAACAGAAAAGTGGGAAGGAAGACGGCTGTTATCAGCTGAAAAAGAACGTAATGCAACCGTCCAAATCGAACGTATTCAAATCGATTTAGCGAGTAACGAACAAACGTTGCACCAATTGAACGCAAATTTACAAGCATCTCATGATCAATTAGCAACATTAAAAAAAGAATATGACAGCTTGTCAGAAGAAATAAAAGAAATTACACAAGTACTCAAGCGTTCCGTCAAAGAAACCGAAACTGAGATTGAAGATTTAAAAACAATTTATATTGACCAGTTAAATGAAGAGGCGACTTTGCGTAATGAGTTAAAGCATATGGAAGAAAGACTTGTAGGTGAAAAGTCATCATCGGCAAGGATTAACGAGCAGACTGATACGCTTCGAAGTAAATTAAAGCAACAACTTGCGGACAAGGCGTTGAAAGAACAGAAATTAGCAATGACGCGCCAAAGTGAATCAGAAGTAACCACCCAATATACTAGCGTGTCAAAGACATTGAACCAAATTGAAGAAGAATTAAAAACGAAGCAAGAAATGCTTCAAAAAGCACATAACAAGCAATATGAAATGCAAGGAAGATTACGAGCCCTCCAAAGCATGGATGCAGATTTTTCTGGATTTTATTCAGGGGTAAAAGAAGTGCTGATGGGACGAAAGTCAGGTAAGTTAACAGGAATTAACGGTGCTGTCGCAGAACTGATTACGGTTGAAAATGATTATGTGAAAGCTGTTGAAACAGCTCTTGGCGGCGCCATGCAGCATATTGTCGCTGCGACAGAAGCAGATGCAAGAAAGGCCATTGGGTTTTTAAAAACACAGAACAAGGGACGGGCCACTTTCTTGCCATTAGATGTGATGCGTTCTCGTAAAATTCAACCGTCTGTTCTACATTCGATTGCACAACATCCAGAATTTGTCGGTGTAGCTGATGGATTGGTGAAAGTAGAAACGCGCTATCAAATGATTACAGAAAATTTACTGGGGAATGTGCTTATTGCGAAGACGTTAGCGGGTGCATCAGCGCTTGCGAAACAGTTAAATTATCGTTACCGCGTTGTTACATTGGATGGTGATATTGTAAATGCGGGAGGATCGTTAACAGGGGGCGGCACCCAGGGACGCGCCTCGGTTTTTTCGAGAAAAGCAGAACTGGAATCCTTAACAAGTCAAGTACATGATATGGGTCAATCGATTGAAAAAGCTACGGCTTCTATCGGTGAACTGAAAATGAAAGCTGCCGAATATATGCATAATGCAGAAGGATATCGTATAACAGCAGAAACTTTCCAACTGGAAATATCAGCTATGGAAGCGAGCATTCGAGAAGGGGATATTGCGCGTCGTTCAGTGGAAAGTGAATTGGCAACGATCGAGGCTGGTCGAAAAGGTGCGCAAACGACGGGATCTGAACTGGCGAGCAGAAAAGAAAAAATGGAAACTGAATACGCAAAGTTAAAGGATTCTCTAGAAGATTCCCGCGTGAACATTGATAAATTAGAACGTCTTGCTGCGAATTGGCGCAGCGAGGAAGCGAACCTAACAACTCGATTAACAGAACTTCGTGAACGCACTGCAGTTCTTCGTGAGCAAATCAATTATAAAAACACCGGAATTTTTGATATGAACCAAACGAAAAAGACGGTAACGGAAAAAATAACGATACTTCAGCAAGAGTTGAACTTCTTAACCGGTGATGATGACCAAGAACAATTAACTGCTGAGGAAATAACTGAACAAATTATACAAGCAACCGAAGATAAAAAGCGTCTTGCCTCTTCTTTAGAAGTGAGTCGTGATAAACGAGCAATTTCGCTAGCTGAAATTGAAAAAAGAGAAATATTGTTACGACAACAGCGAGAACGTGCAGAAAAAGTAAATCGTGCGCATAACGGTGTGACAATCGAACTTTCTCGTTTGGAAGTAACGTATGAAGCGCTCACTCAAAAATTATTAACTGAATATGGTTTACGTCCCGATGCTACATTAATCGTAGACTTTAATGCAGAAGACACGAGAAGTCGACTCGTTAAATTGAACAGAAATTTAGCGGAAATCGGCCCTGTGAATCCAGATGCCATTCAAGAGTATGAAGAAGTGGCCAGTAGACATGAATTTTTAACGGCTCAGCGAAATGATTTATTGGATGCAAAGCATACACTACAGGAAGCGATGTCTGAGATGGACGAGGAAATGACCATTAGATTTTCGACGACATTTGATGCCATTCAAGAGCGATTCCGCCATGTCTATAAAGAAATGTTTGGTGGAGGGAATGCCGATTTAATCCTAACAAATCCTGATAATTTATTGGAAACCGGTGTTGATATTGTTGCAAGGCCCCCTGGTAAAAAGATGCAAAACTTAAGTTTATTATCAGGTGGGGAACGAGCACTAACAGCAATTTCCTTATTGTTCTCTATTATCGAAGTTCGTCCTGTGCCGTTTTGTATTTTAGATGAAGTTGAAGCAGCACTTGATGAGGCCAATGTAATTCGGTACAGTGACTATTTGAAAAAGTTCTCTGATACCACGCAGTTCATTGTCATTACACATCGAAAAGGCACGATGGAAGGTGCAGATGTGTTATACGGCATTACGATGCAAGAATCAGGGGTTTCTAAGCTTATTTCAGTTAAATTATCTGAAGTGCCCGAGGAAGCTATGAGTTAACAAGATTTAGGAGGGGTTATGGTGTCATTTTTTAAAAGATTAAAAGAAAAAGTTACAGGTACAAACGAGGCCGTCACTGAGAAGTTTAAAGATGGTCTGACAAAAACACGTGATCAGTTTACATCAAAAGTAAATGATCTTGTGGCACGTTTTAGAGAGATTGATGAAGAATTTTTTGAAGAACTTGAAGATTTACTTCTACAAGCTGATGTTGGATTTGAAACAGTGATGGAGCTAATTGATGAGCTAAAAGTTGAAGTACAAAGAAAGAATATGAAAACAACTGAAGGGATTCAATCTGTTATTTCTGAAAAGCTTGTTGAGATTTATAGAGGTGGAGAGGAAGAAGATGCTTCCTTGAATATTCAGGAGGACGGCCTTTCTGTTATTCTTATGGTAGGTGTAAACGGTGTAGGAAAGACGACAACAATTGGTAAGCTTGCTGCAAGATTCATGGCAGAAGGGAAAATAGTGATGCTCGCTGCTGGAGATACGTTCCGGGCAGGTGCGATCGATCAACTTGTCGTTTGGGGAGAGCGCGCAGGTGTTGAAGTCATTCGTCAGTCTGAAGGTTCAGACCCGGCTGCGGTGATGTATGACGCAATCCGTGCAGCTAAAAATCGCCAAGTAGATATATTGATTTGTGATACAGCTGGGCGTCTGCAAAATAAAGTGAACTTAATGAATGAATTGCAAAAAGTACACCGTGTCATTAGCAAAGAAGTTGAAGGTGCACCCCATGAAGTGTTGCTTGCGTTAGATGCAACAACGGGACAAAATGCTCTCGTGCAAGCAGAAACATTTCAAGAAGCAACAGATGTTACAGGGATCGTTTTAACGAAACTTGACGGGACGGCTAAGGGCGGTATTGTACTTGCGATACGAAATAAGTTGAAGATTCCGGTGAAATTCGTAGGACTAGGCGAAGGGGTCGATGATTTACAACCTTTTGATCCGGAGAAATATGTCTATGGTTTATTTGCAGAAGGGCTTGAACGAGAAAATGAGTTAGACAAGTAAAATCACTTGACGGGTATGTGAAGTTCATATTATGCTTACGAAGGAATAAAACTAAAGGTGGCAAAAGAATGTCGCTCGTAAAAACAACGCGCATCAATTTCCTATTCGATTTCTATCAATCTCTTTTAACAGATAAGCAGCGGACTTACATGAAGCTCTATTATTTGGAAGATTTATCACTTGGCGAAATCGCTAATGAACACGGCGTGTCAAGACAGGCGGTCTACGACAATGTTCGTCGAACGGAAACGATGTTGGAAGATTATGAACAAAAGCTAGAGCTCTTTTCGAAATTTCAAAAACGAATGAATATCGTTGAACAAATGGAGAAGCTGTTAATGAGTCAAACGGATCAAAAAGCGGATTTGAAAAGCCTGTTGGCTACATTAAAAGATCATGATTAGGAGGCGGCATGCATGGCATTTGAAGGGTTAGCTGAACGGCTGCAAGGCACGCTCCAAAAAATTAGGGGCAAAGGAAAAGTTAACGAAGCTGACGTTAAAGAAATGATGCGTGAAGTTCGTTTTGCGCTTATTGAAGCGGATGTTAACTTGAAGGTCGTTCGTGAATTTGTGAAAACGGTGAGTGAACAAGCGGTTGGTTCAGATGTGATGAAAAGCTTAACGCCTGGTCAACAAGTTGTGAAAATTGTAAAAGATGAACTGACAAACTTAATGGGCGGAAAAGAAGAGCCAATTCAGTTTGCAAGGAAATCGCCGACTGTCATTATGATGGTTGGTTTGCAAGGTGCTGGTAAAACGACAACGACGGGTAAGCTCGCATCGTTACTTCGTAAAAAACACAATAAAAAACCGTTGCTTGTTGCAGCCGACGTTTATCGTCCAGCCGCAATCCAACAGCTTGAAACGTTAGGCAAACAATTGACGATTCCTGTTTTTTCAAAAGGAACAGATATTTCTCCAGTAGAAATTGTTCGTCAAGCGCTTGAAGAAGCAGAGAAAGAACACCACGATGTCCTATTGATCGATACAGCTGGTCGACTTCATGTTGACGAAGAATTGATGCAAGAACTCGTGGATATTCATGAATTAACATCACCAGATGAAGTTTTTCTTGTGGTCGATGCGATGACTGGACAAGATGCGGTAAATGTTGCACAAAACTTTAATGAAAAAGTTCATGTGACAGGCGTCGTATTAACAAAGCTTGACGGAGACACAAGAGGTGGAGCCGCGCTTTCAATTCGATCAGTGACACAGAAACCGATTAAATTTATCGGTGTTGGTGAGCGGATGGATGCACTTGAAGCGTTCCATCCAGAAAGAATGGCTTCAAGAATTCTGGGAATGGGCGATGTGATGTCGCTCATCGAAAAGGCACAAGACAATGTCGATGAAGATAAAGCGAAGGAACTGGAAGAGAAGTTTCGTACACAAACGTTTACGCTCGACGACTTTCTTGACCAATTGCAACAAGTGAAGAAAATGGGACCCCTTGATGAAATTTTAAAAATGATGCCAGGTGCTGGTAAAATTAAAGGGTTAGATAAAGCGCAAGTGGATGAAAGTCAGATGGGGCGCGTAGAAGCGGTGATTCAGTCGATGACACCCACGGAACGTGCAACACCCGAAGTAATTAATGCA
>JARIDM010000045.1 GCA_029263945.1 Sporosarcina sp. | reverse complement strand
GCATGGTTCTGGTGTCACTGGAAAAGGAAAAGGAACTGTGAAGCATTTCGGTCTTGAAAAAGAAATCGATATGCAAATGGGAACACTTTCGAAAGCGGTTGGAGTTGTAGGTGGCTATGTCGCCGGGAAACAAAACTTAATCGATTGGTTGAAAGTTCGTTCGCGTCCGTTCCTGTTTTCAACTGCCGTAACACCTGGAGATGTTGCAGCAACAATGGGTGCCCTTCAAAAGATTATGGATTCAACAGAACTTCATGATAAGTTATGGGCGAACGGAGAATACCTAAAAGCAGGCCTGAAGAAATTGGGCTTCAACATTGGGAAATCAGAAACACCAATTACGCCTTGTATTATAGGAGAAGAGAAATTAACGCAACAATTTTCTAAACGTCTAATGGAAGAAGGCGTTTATGCAAAATCCATCGTCTTCCCGACTGTCCCAAGTGGCACAGGTCGCGTTCGGAATATGCCAACTGCAGCGCATACAAAAGAAATGCTTGATGAAGCACTGGTTGTCTATGAAAAAGTAGGCAAAGAACTCGGTATTCTTTCTTGAAAATAGGAAACCCTAGACTTAATCGTCTAGGGTTTTTTCTATTTGAAGCAAGTCTTATTTAACTGTGCCTAAGTCGTCTCATACTATGATGCTGTACATAACGTTGAATGCCTGTAATGCTTTCAATAGACTTTTCGGCTTCAACATTAAACTTATCTAGATTGCCGTTCTTTTTTTCAACGAGTGCTTTTACCGCATGAATCATCCAAGGAATCTGAACTTTGTCTAAATGAAGAAAGGCGTCACTGATATGCCCTTTTAAGATATTTGCATAGGCAATATAGTAATTTTTATAATCTTCATCCTCAATATGCGCGGCTTGTTTAAGAATTTCGCTAGACTTATTTTGATGGATGGCAAGATTTGCACCATAGATATACGCCATATCTTCATTCTTGTAATCATTAATCACCTGATTTAAAGCGAGCTCAATCTGTTGCTCATTGTCATTACTTAGCGCATAAGCATAATTGAATAACGGTTGTGTCGTATTGCTTTTAATATACCGATGAATGGCTTTAATGGACTTAGATTTATAAATAATATGGGCAGGCCATATGGCTGTGTATGTAATGTATAAGACGATAATTAAAAGAAAAGTAATCCATTTAGGAACCCCAATAAGAACGAGGCCAAGTGTGAGAAAAGCGCCGACGATAATCATCATTATAAAACGAAATACTTTTGAAAAGATAAAGGGCTTGTGTGCCAATGAGCTCCACCTCGAGTTTTCTTTCATTATAACAGAAGAATTCAATAAAAATTCATAAACAGTAAGATAATTGTTGTCTTTCGAGAGTGAACATTTTATAATGATTAAAAGCTGTTAAATATAAGTTTGAGTTAAATGAATAAATGCGGTGTTCTTCCCATAAACACATATGACCATAAGTTGAGAGGGGTAGTTAAATGAAAAAAATCATGGTAACAGGTGCGCTTGGACAAATTGGCTCAGAGTTAATTACGAAATTACGCATGGAGTATGGTGCTGACAATATTTTGGCGACAGATATTCGACATCCACAATCAGAAGCAGCTGATTCTGGTCCGTTCGCTCTTTTGGATGTGACGAACGGAGAAGAAATGTATGCACGCGCAAAAGATTTTGGTGCAGATACAATGGTTCACATGGCGGCGTTATTATCTGCAAAAGCAGAAGATAATCCATTGCTTGCTTGGAATTTAAATATGGGTGGACTCGTGAACGCATTAGAAGTTTCTCGTGAATTAGGTCTACAGTTTTTCACGCCAAGCTCAATCGGTGCATTCGGACCCTCAACGCCAAAAATAAACACACCGCAAGATACGTTGCAACGTCCTACGACGATGTATGGTGTAAATAAAGTTGCGGGTGAATTATTATGTGATTATTACTATGAAAAGTTCGGACTGGATACACGTGGCGTTCGTTTCCCTGGGCTTATTTCCAATGTTGCGAAGCCTGGTGGTGGCACAACAGATTATGCAGTGGATATTTTTTATAAAGCGCTTGAAGAAGGTAAGTATACATCTTATATTGCAGAGGGAACCTACATGGACATGATGTATATGCCTGATGCAGTTCAAGCAATTGTCGATTTAATGGAAGCAGATCCTGCCAAGTTAATCCATCGCAATGCGTTTAATGTGACAGCAATGAGTTTTGAACCATCACAAATTGCTACAGCCATTCAAAAGCAAATGCCTAACTTTACAATGTCTTACGATGTGGACCCAGTGCGCCAAGCCATTGCTGCAAGTTGGCCAGATGCGATTGATGCCTCAGCTGCTAAGGCAGAGTGGGGCTTTACTGCAAAATATGATTTAGATAAAATGACAATCGATATGTTAGAAAAGTTAAAAGTAAAATTAGCGATTTAAACGATCGAATGGCTATTCAAACTTAGAACTTTGATCATAAAAAAAAGTGAACGCAGTTAGCGCTCACTTCTTTTTTTGCTCAATTAAATTGTGAAGATTGTAGCGACTACAAGCGTTAAAGCGAGTGCTGTAGTGAGGTGTTGCTTAATGTCTACATCTAAGTGTTGTGATTTAGCTGTGTGGCGAATTTCAAGTTTATCCCCAAGTTGTTGCAACTGATGCCCAAGAACGATTGTTAGAAAACCAACAACTAAAGCTACCCAGCTGTTTGTTGAACCAATTGCCATGAACATGAAGCTTGCTGCTACGAAGATAAACCCTACCATTGATGCAAGATGACCAAAACCATTGAGTAGTACAAACATCATCTGGTTAATCGTAATTGGTGCTCTTTTACTCCCCATTTGTTCGTTGTGTGTATTCATTATATATAAATCCCCTTTCAAGTCTTAGATTCTTGTTTAATGTAAGCTTTATAGTTAGTATACACCAATATTCTCATTGTGTATACAATAAGATTACTCTTTGTGCACACAATGAGAATAATTAGCGCTAAAGAACTATGAAATGTGAATATACATAAGGGTTTATAAGCTGAAATAAAAAAACCTTCTCATTTTCATGAGAAGGTTTCGTATTTCATTCGTTTAAAATAAAAGATGTGCAATTCCTGCAACAATGGGCAATGCAATCAATGTACGTAGTAAGAAAATGACGATAAGGTCCAGGAAGTTTACAGGGATTTTTGAACCGAGTAAAAGTCCACCAACCTCAGCCATAAAGATCAATTGCGTAACAGAGATGGTCGCAACCACAAAGAGGGTGAGTTCAGACGTAATGACGCCTTCTGCTAAAATCACAGGCAAGAACATGTCTGTGAATCCAACAACCATCAACTGTGCAGCTTCTGCAGCTTCTGGAATACCTAAAACGGATAAAATTGGTTCGAAAGGCTTTCCGAGTATTGTAAACACGGAGGTATATTCCGCAAGAATTAACGCAATCGTACCGAACGCCATGACGACTGGAATCACGCCAATCCACATGTCTAACACATTTTTAAAGCCGGAAATAAAAGTTTTACTAAATGAGCGGTTCTTATCTGCTTTCAGAAGTGCACTTTCAACGCCGAATGAAAAAGCATTGTAGCCATCAGGTAATTTTTCTTCGTCACCTGTCACCGTTTTTCCGTTAATATATACATCCTCTTTTTGAGCTAAAGGATAAATACGTGGCATAATGATCGCTAGGATCACGCCAGTTAAAACGACCGTTCCATAAAAGTATAAGAAATACTCGCTTAGTCCAACGTAATCGAGAATTGTAATTGAAAAGGTAATGGAAACAACAGAGAATGTGGTCCCAACGATTGCGGCTTCTTTTTTTGTATAAAAACCTTCTTCATATTGTTTCGAAGTGAGTAAAACCCCGATTGTTCCATCTCCTACCCATGAAGTGAGTGCGTCAATTGCTGAACGTCCAGGTAGTTTAAATAGGGGACGCATAATTTTAACCATGAGCGTTCCAAAAAATTCAAGTAAACCGAAGTTTAGCAAAAGTGGTAAGAAGAGTCCTGCAAATAAGAAAATCGTGAACAACAATGTAACAAGTCCATCTTCACTTAACAGAAGTCCACCTGTATTTTCATTCCAAATCCATTCAGGTCCAATTTCCATGACAACGAGTATAGCCAAAACTGCGGCGATCACTCGAATCACGACCCAAAAAGGAGTCACTGCAAACAAATTCGAGATGAAGAATGGCTTTTTAGCGTCATTCTGTGTAAAGAGGTAGAAAAGAGAACCCAGTGCTGCTACGACAAGTGTGATTGTTGCCGTCCAGGGCATGATGGGTGCAATGGTTCCAGAAAGTAAATCTGCTAAAATCGCAATCGGAACTTTAATCGCACCTTGATAACTGATTGGAACCATGAATAAGAAAACCCCGAGAAGAGACGGGAGAAGGAATAGCAACCATGTAGATAAATGATGTTTTTTCATTTTTAATTCGCCCCTATGAATAAAATTCTTGTTTGATGTATATTTATACATTCTAAATGAAGTGCGTAAACTTGTAAACAGTCAAAATATTAATCCCACTATTCAGTTTATTGTATGCGTATACATTTTACAATAGTCTTTTTGAGTCAATTTCATCATGACCTTGACGTGTTAGAAAAACACTTCAATTCGGTTATAGATTGTGGGGGAAAGTACTAGAATCGGTTATGGTCTCATTTATTCAAATAAATCCCCCCTTACCCATAACTTGTAAAAAATGTTATACCAAAGGGGGGGAGGTATGACTGTATAAAATTAAAAAGTTTCTTCGAAGTCCTCTTGCCATTTGTAAGCGAAGAATCGTTCATAACGAAGCCATTTGATCATTTCTGGGTCATTATCTTTTAATCTCTCTTCGGTTTCTTTCATCATCCATACAGTTTGAGAGATATGTGCTTTTAATGTCGCAAGCTTTTCCGCTCTCATGTCGTCTACATCATGAATGACGTCTGGCGTCCCAAGGAATTCTTCTGTATTGTTCGCAAATGCTATCGCATATAGTTTTGGTCGCACATCCACGTTCATACGTCTGATGGCACGAACGACAGCACGTGCAGAGGCCTCGTGATCAGGATGGACAGAAAAACCAGGATAAAAGGAGATGACAAGTGAGGGATTGGTTTCTGCAATTAAACCTTCTACAAGATTGACCATTTTTTCATCATCTTCAAACTCAATCGTTTTATCGCGGAAACCCATGAGTCTTAAATCCTCAAGTCCCATCGCTGCACATGCTTTTTCAAGTTCGGCTTTTCGAACTTGTGGCAATGTTTCGCGGTTTGCGAAAGCAGGATTCCCAAGGTTGCGGCCCATTTCACCAAGCGTGAGACAAGCATAAGTCACAGGTACACCCATTTTTCGGTAGGCTGAAATCGTACCAGAAATCCCAAACGCTTCATCATCTGGGTGGGGAAGTATGATGAGTACGTGACGTTCTTTCTTAATCATGTATAAATCCTCCTTTATTAATTAGGAAACGGGGTTTCACTAATATGTAGTGCCACAGACAACTTGCCTTCATGGTCAAGCCCAGCGAGCAAAAGTCTTCCCAGTTCATCGACTGTGTAATGTGTAATTCCTTGTGCATAAATCCAACCAGTAGGTAATTTTAAACCGACGCGATGAGGAGAGTCCCCAACAAGTTTACCAAGCTCAAATTGAATTTTGATATTGCGAATAAATGCACCCGCATTTAAAAATCCTTCATTGAAATGACTGGCGTATGAACCATTTGTCGTTTCAAGATGGATGTAGACATCTTTGTTTGCAAAAGATGAAATAAGTTCTTGTACATGTGCTGGTTTTACAATTTCCACGCAAAATCCTCCTCGCTTAATAGCAATGCTTATACAGTATAACTTTGTCTTAGGTCGTTTGCGATTCGTCTGCTCGCTGTGATAAAAAAACGGCCGTTTCACAACGCCCGTTTGAAGAATTAGATGATTGTGGTTGTAATTTCTGGAGCTCCGAATTTGTTTTTGGCTCCGTGAAGGACTGGGCCGACAAATTCGTTCAGCTTCCAACCATTTGCAATTGCAGCTGTCACGAACTGTTTGGCTTCCTCAACAGCATCTTTCACGTTAAGTCCATTTGCAAGGTTGGCTGTAATGGCTGCTGCCACCGTACAGCCTGCCCCGTGGTTGTAATGATTTTTACTTTTTTCTGCTTCAAATAAAGTGAAAGTTTCCCCGTCATAAAGTAAGTCGGCAGCTGTTTCTTTTTTGAGTCTTTTTCCACCTTTAATAAAGACATTTTTTGCCCCGTGTGCATGGATTTTTATCGCAGCTTCCTTAACCTCTTCAAGTGTTTTAGGGGTACCTGTCCCTGCGAGTTGTCCCGCTTCAAATAAGTTCGGTGTCACGACAAGTGCACGAGGCAGCAAGTGCTCAATCATGGCATCTACTGTACCTGGATTTAACACCTCATCATCGCCTTTACAAACCATCACAGGATCGATGACAACTGTCGAAAGGCCAGACGCTGCAATGGCGTCGCCAGCAGTTTCAATCACTTCTTCTGTGCTCAACATCCCTGTCTTAATGCCATCGATTCCAGTAGAAATCGCCGTGTCAATTTGTGATTTCAGCACATCGATGGGTAATGAATATACGCTGTGGCTCCAATTTTTAGGATCCATCGTTACAACAACTGTCAACGCAGTCATCCCGTATGTGCCGTGCTCTTGAAATGTCTTTAAGTCCGCCTGGATACCAGCGCCGCCAGAAGTGTCAGAACCTGCAATTGTTAAAATCTTTTTTAGTGTCATTGTGTAAAACTCCTTATAATTAGATTGGGTTTGTTTAGTGAATAATACAAGAATTAAGGTTTCGGAATTTCTTCAGCAGAGCGGAGCTTAACCGTCATATAAAGGAAACTAAGTGCGATAAGTAAAGTGATAACTGCGCCGAGTGGATGTCCGTAAAACCATAACGTACAGGCAAAAGCAAAGAGACCGAAAATCCCAATAAAAGAACAGATAAAAAATAGCCGCAAACCAATTATTTTAGAATGCTCTGGAACTTGGTCGGGTTTTTGTGCGGCTTCTGTTACTTTTCTAAGTTTATCACGCATGTGCATATCAGGCATCTTGCATCCCTCCAACCACATCTTACCATGACTATCTAGTTGTTGAAACTGTAATTATACGATAGTCTAAACGTAGAAGTATAGACTAGGCAAGTTGAAAGGGAATGGCGAGATCACGATGAACGATCATAAAAAGATAGACGAGATAGAACGTTTACTGAGAGAATTAAAAGCAGGAGAAGCCGAGACGGCGGTTACGGTAGAGGAAGTAAAGGGACATTCCACTGGTTTTTGGCAAGTTGGAAAAGTCTTTATGTCACTCTGGAAAAAATCATTTTTACTGATGATTCTTCTTGGTTTATTGGCGATTGGTGTAACGGTAGGGGGACTTTACTTTTGGATGAACGGCAGTACCTTTACCGAGCAAAAAACTACATTTTTAGAACGAATCCAAGATTTAAATGAACTGGCAACAGCTGAAGCATATACGAAAGTGATTATAGAGCGACAAGACAATGAAGTATTTGGAAAAAGCATTGGGGTTAATTTACCAGGCACGAAACGTCAGCTTCTTGTGATTATTCCAGGTTCTGTGAAAGCAGGTGTTGAACTCTCACGTTTAACGGAAAAAGACATGACTGTAAATCACGAGAAGAAGACAGCAACGTTAACATTACCTAAAGCACAATTTTTAGGCGGTGCAGAAATACTTTTTGACCAAGTAGAAATTTTCTCGTATGAGGGATTGTTCCGAGAAAAAGCCAATATTGAAGAAGCTTATGAATTAGCAGCAGAAGCGAAGACGTTAATCGTTGAAGAGACAAAGCAACAAGGTGTATTGGAGACGGCGCAAAAGAATGCAGAAGAAACGTTACAAGAAATGTTTTCATTTGCTGGCTACGAAGTAACGATTGAATTTAAGGAGTGACGCAAGTTGGCTGAAAGTGTTTTTGGAAATGATTGGGATGCATGTTTACACGCTGAATTTGAAAAGAACTATTATCAAGACCTTCAAAAATTTTTAGCGAAAGAATACGTAGAAGAAACGATTTATCCGCCTAAAACAGATTTATGGACTGCGTTTCAATTAACGCCGTTTCAGGATGTGAAGGTCGTAATTTTAGGACAAGATCCATATCATGGGCCTGGACAAGCACATGGGTTAAGCTTTTCAGTAAATTCTGGTGTGCGCGTCCCACCAAGTTTGCGTAATATGTTCAAAGAGCTTTCTACGGATATCGGTTGTGAAGTGCCGCTGGAAGGCACGTTAACAGGCTGGGCCAAGCAGGGTGTACTCCTGTTGAATACAGTGTTGACCGTTCGTGACGGACAAGCGCATGCCCATAAAAAACAAGGTTGGGAGACGTTTACAGACAAAGTGATTGAGAAATTGTCGGCACGAGAGAAGCCTATCGTATTCATTTTATGGGGACGCCCCGCACAAGAGAAGAAAAAGTTAATTGACTTGTCAAGACACGCCATTATTGAATCTTTTCATCCAAGTCCATTGAGTGCCAGTCGTGGTTTTTTAGGTAGCAAACCGTATTCAAAAGCAAACCAACGATTGGAAGAATGGCACGAAACTCCGATTAATTGGTGCGAAACAGGTTGCGCGAGGGAAAAAGAATCAGAATAAAATTTGTGAAGTATGTTTGATGCGACTATGTTGACGTGGTAAAGTAAGGAAGAAAGAGGTGTCGCTATGGCTGTGAATTGCTTTGACTGCGAATACTTTTTTGTGACGTGGGACCAACAGAACCCCCGCGGATGTAAAGCCTATGGATTTAAAACCCGTGAATTACCGTCGACTGTTGTCAAAAAGTCTTCTGGTTTAGAATGCATGAAATATAAAAGAAAGAAAAGAGATGGTGGCAAATGATCTCCTATGACCGCATATTACTAGAAATGTCGCACCAACTACACGTTGCACAAAAAACATCGAATGAGCAAGAAGTACGTGAAGCTGTTGCGGCAATTCGATCGCTTTGCGAAGTGGTACTTGGTGGACAGGCTGAAAAGAAAGTTCAAGTTAAACCTCAAGCATCCGTTTTATCTCAAGCACCAATTGCGCAAGTGCCTACATCCCTGGAAGCAAAACCGCTTGTCGAGGAAGACGGCGCAAACGGTGGATCTCTGTTTGACTTTTAAATCGGCTTGAACTTGACTCGAGTGTCTATGTAAAACTATTTTAAGATGAAAGTGGGAATGATTTATGCCGTTTTTTATTATAGCTGGTGCGATTAATGCAGCGATTGCTGTGGCGTTTGGTGCATTTGGTGCCCATGCATTGAAAGAGAAATTATCGGCTCACTATTTAGCGATTTGGGAAACTGCTGTGCAATATCAAATGTTTCACGCACTCGGTTTGCTTGCAATTGGTATTTTGATGAGCAGCTCTTTATTAGGCCCCCTCACACAATTAAGTTGGGCTGGCTATTTATTACTTGCGGGAACAATCATTTTCTCTGGTAGCTTGTATGTGCTTAGCTTGACTCAAATTGGAATTCTAGGTGCAATTACACCGATTGGCGGCGTTGCATTTATCGCTGGTTGGATTATGCTCATTCTCGCAGCACTCAAATTTTCAAACTAAAAACTTCTGCATGCCCGCGTAAAGTGGACATGCAGAAGTTTTTTTGTAGTTGATGGCGTGCTTTTATTGAATAAATGTACTACAGCCTCTATAATTCGCGTGTTTGTATTGTTTGTGGGAAATAGTTTATCTGGCCGTCGAACTCAGCATAGTCAAAGTAAATCATTGGAAAAAGGAATTGATGGCCTGTTGAATCTTCGTGCACAATGACGTGATCTCGCCCTGCAGCTTCTACAGAACCTACAATGTTGCGCGCATTAAGTTCTTCACCAAGGGTGTGTGAAAAGGAAAAATAAAAAGTGCCTGGTTCACCGATGTTTAACCGTAAAATATTTTCGATGTACGATTGTTCACCAGGTGGAAGATTGGGTCTGCCGCTCGGAATCGTTACAGGCGGTGGCATCTGTTGTTGCATGTTTTGATTTTGAAAATTAGGTTGTTGCGGATTGGGGTTCCAATAATATTGGACCATTTAATCATCCTTTCAAGAGTAGAATTAGACTGATGGACAATCGCTAACCAAAGGAGAATAAAAACAGTGCGATTTATAGCGTCCTGTGTTCCATTGATTGTACCACTGTGCGGGACATCCACCTGATGGCATGAAAAACCACAATGCTCGACTTGCTGGATGAAAGCGTTCGCCTTCAATGACGCGTCGCGCAAGTGCGATTTCTTGTGGACGTGCCCGTTGATAAAAATAACCTTTTGTTGTTGCTTCAAAACCTCCAGGGCGCTGATTCACCATTTGTTCTAAGGTACGGATATCACGGAAGTCTAGGCAATCACCAAGCACGCGGTTGACGCCAACGTTACCAACCATGAGCATACCTTCGAGTCCATCCCCTTCCGCTTCGGCACGCATCAGTCGGGCGAGTAATTCGATTTCAGCCTCGTTGTAAGCAATCACACCCAAATAAAAACCTCCTCATGGAAAAGGTATGCAGAAGACAAAGAATAAATGACAAGCATCTGTTGGAAAGGGAAGGTTTTTAATTAGGTTCACGAAAAAAAGTGGCTGGGCCAAAACCTAAACCGCTTGAAGATAAGTAACAAGATCCTTGGTTTTACACGATTTTATTTGTGTTGTCAGCACTTTCGGCATACTTATCGGCGAAAGGGGACCTTTAACCTAGCTAGAACACAAAAAAAGACCACACATCGCCTCGATTTAACTCGTGGGTCAGTAAAAACTCAAGTTTTTACATAGTCAGTTGCGTTATCCCTTAAACTTTAGATTCTTTTCAAAAAGCGTGAGATGCAAAAACCGCGTGAAGCCAAGTACAAGCATCTTGGTTTCACGCGGTTTCACATTGATTACTTCCTTACTTCCTTATTTCCTCTAGATTAACCTCTTTTGTCCTAACCACTTGAACGTTTTTATGCGTTAAATTGTAAAGAATGTAGCTGTTTTTTCTGAATCCAATAATGTGCCGATAAAGAACGAACCGAATTCAGCATAACGAGCACTAACTTCGTCAAAACGCATTTCATATATAATCTTTTTAAATTGCAGGACGTCATCTGAAAATAAGGTTACGCCCCATTCGTAGTCGTCAAAACCGACAGAGCCTGAAATGATTTGTTTAATTTTTCCCGCATAACTACGGCCGATTAACCCATGGTCATACATTAGTTTTTTTCGGGTCTCCATATCGAGCATAAACCAGTTATCTTCGCCTTCTCGCTTTTTGTTCATAGGATAGAAACAAATATATTGGCTGCGGGGCAATTCTGGGTATAAACGACCGCGGACATATGGATTTTCATATGGATCAGCATCTGAATCGCCTGCTAAATAATTGGATAGTTCAACAACGGATACGTAAGAATAGGCAGGGAGCGTAAAGTCTGCAATTCTGAGTTTATTAAATTCTGTTTCAAGCGCTTGAATTTCGTCCATTGTCGGACGTAAAATCATCAGCATGAAGTCTGCCTTTTGTCCAATTACTGTATAAAAAGCGTGACTGCCTGTCTGATCGTCGTGTGCTTTTTGAAGTTTGTCGAGGTACTGTTGAAATTCATTGAGAATCGATTGGCGCTCTTCTTTAGAAATCATTTTCCAAGATGTCCAGTCCATCGTTCGGAGATCGTGTAGCGCATACCAT
>JARIDM010000029.1 GCA_029263945.1 Sporosarcina sp. | reverse complement strand
ATTTCTCGTCAACGCGTATGGGGTGTACCGATTCCAGTATTTTATGGGGAAGATGAAACGCCAATTATTACAGAAGAAACGATTGCGCATGTGTCGGAATTGTTCCGCGAACATGGTTCAAATATTTGGTTCGAGCGTGACGCAATTGATTTATTGCCAGAAGGCTTTACACATGAAAGTAGCCCGAATGGTCTATTTACTAAAGAAACGGATATTATGGACGTATGGTTTGACTCGGGTTCATCTCACCAAGCAGTCTTAGATGAGCGTGATGATCTGGTCTATCCAGCTGACTTATATTTGGAAGGATCAGATCAGTACCGTGGATGGTTCAACTCTTCGTTAACGATTAGTGTGGCAATTCATGGGCATGCACCGTATAAAGGACTCTTAAGCCACGGATTTACACTTGATAAACAAGGCCGCAAGATGAGTAAATCTCTCGGCAATACAATTGTACCTGCCAAAATTATGGACCAAATGGGTGCCGAAATCCTACGTCTGTGGGTTGCTTCGGTCGACTACACGGCTGATGTCCGCGTTTCAGATTCAAACTTTAAACAAGTATCAGAAGTTTACCGTAAAATCCGCAATACATTCCGTTTCCTTCACGGAAATACATCAGACTATAATCCGACAACAGATCGTGTTGCATTCGCGGATCTGCGTCCTGTCGACCAGTATGTGTATGCGAAACTTCAAGATTTAATTCGTGAAGTACGAACGGCTTATGATCATTATGAATTTGCAACTGTGTATCACGCAGTAAATAACTTCTTTACGGGTATTTTGAGTTCGTTCTATCTCGATATCGCAAAAGATGTTGTCTACATCGAACATAAAAACCACGCACACCGTCGTGCGATGCAAACGGTCATGTATGAAACATTGGTGTCACTTGTTAAAGTGTTAACACCAATACTGCCACATACTTCAGAAGAGATGTGGGCACATCTTGAACATGCCGAAGAAGAAAGTGTACAATTGACAGATATGCCAGACGCTGAAGATTTAGGCGAAGCGGGCAAAAACATGTGCGATCGCTTTGAAACATTGATGGATATTCGTGATGATGTACTTAAAGCACTTGAAGTTGCACGTAATGATAAAGGCATCGGTAAATCATTAGAAGCAAAAGTAACGGTTTATGTGCCAGAAGCGTTAAAAGACGTTTTCAAAGCTGATGACATTGACTTTGCTCAGTTCTTTATCGTATCTGCTTTTGAAGCAGCAGCAGTTACAGAAGCACCTGAAGATGCGCTTAAATTAGATACTGTGCATGTGCTTGTCGAAAAAGCGGACGGCGAGAAATGTGCCCGTTGCTGGACGATTGCAGAAACAGTTGGACAAGACGAGACACATCCAGAGATTTGTGCGCGCTGTGCGGATGTCGTCAAAGAACATTATGCTTAAGTGAAAGTTAATTTCGCTGGCGTAAGTTAAATGTGAGGCAGTTGTGGCAGTCTTTCTAATAGGATTGTTACACTGCCTCTTTTTCTTTGTCGAATTGTACTGGGGTGTATGAGGTGTGCTAAAATATACAATGAAACTGTTTGACGGGAGCTGGATGATTGATGATTTATTATGCAATTGCTGGGCTTGTCATTTTGTTCGATCAATTGACGAAGTGGCTCGTAGTGAAAAATATGGAACTAGGTGAAAGAATTGAAATTATAGACCCTTACTTTACCTTATTGTCCCACCGTAATCGTGGTGCGGCTTGGGGCATGTTAGAAGGGCAAATGTGGCTGTTTTATATTGTTACGGCAATTGTCGCTGTAGGAATCATTTATTACTTTCATAAAGAAGCGAAAGGCCATCCCTTATTTGGCATCAGCTTAATGCTCCTATTAGGTGGGGCAATTGGTAACTTTATTGACCGCTTACTAAGCGGAGAAGTCGTTGACTTTATTTCTGTTTTAATTCCCGTGATCAATTACGATTTCCCGATTTTTAACATTGCGGATGCTGCGTTAACGATTGGTGTTGTTTTACTCATCATTCATATCTTCTTGGATGAAAAAAAGAATAAGAAAAAGGTGTCATAAATGGAAGAAATCCGAATAGAAGTGAATGAAGAAGAAGTCGGAAGCCGTATAGATAAGGTATTGTCTACACATAAGATAGAGCTTTCTAGAACACAAAATCAGCAGTGGATAAAAGATGGAAATGTTCTCGTGAATGGGAAAATTGTGAAGCCAAATTATCGTGTCAAAGAAGACGATGTATTGGTCATTATTGAACCTGAACTGGAAGAACTGAACATTATTGCTGAAGACCTTGGCCTTGAGATTGTTTATGAAGATGCGGATGTCCTGATTGTTAACAAACCTCGAGGAATGGTTGTACATCCAGCAAAATCACACTCAAGTGGTACGCTCGTCAATGGACTGATGCATCACTGTACAGATTTGTCTGGGATAAACGGCGTACTCCGTCCAGGAATTGTACACCGCACAGACAAAGACACGACTGGGTTACTGATGGTCGCTAAAAATGATCAAGCGCATGTTTCTCTTGTCGATCAACTTGTTGAAAAGACGGTGAAGCGCGTATACATTGCACTTGTACATGGCCATATTGCACATGACCACGGAACGATAGATGCGCCGATTGGTAGAGACCAAATTAATCGAAAAGATATGACGGTCACAACGCGTGGAAAAGAAGCGGTAACCCATTTTAAAGTTCTGGAACGTTTCGGTAATTACACGCTTGTCGAATGTGAACTTGAAACGGGAAGAACACATCAAATTCGCGTCCACATGAAGTACATTGAACATCCACTTGTTGGTGATCCTAAGTATGGATTGGCTGAAACAATCGACTTTGGTGGACAAGTTCTTCATGCAAAAACGATTGGCTTTACGCATCCTAGAACGAATGAATATGTTGAGTTTACGAAAGAGCCACCAAGTGATTTCTTGGCATTGATTGATAAATTACGAAACAACATTGACAAATAGGAAATCGAAGTTGTATACTACATTGAAGCAATTAAATAGCGAACCCTTTAAAATCAGTCCAGAGAGGCTGGGAAGGTTGCACGGAAAGTACAAGGCATAGTTCTGCCTATTTTACTGTACGCATTTTCTGCAAGTCTACCTCCCGCCATACCTGGCAGGGGGTTTTTTTATGCTCAAGGAGGCAATAAACATGACGGAAAAAGTAAATATACTAGATGAACAAGCGATTGGTCGCGCAGTGACAAGAATTGCTTATGAGATTGTCGAACGTAATAAAGGCATTGACGAAGTAATTCTTGTGGGTATAAAAACACGTGGTGCATATCTTGCAAATCGACTTGCAGAAAAAATCGAACAAATCGAAGGGAAAAAGATTCGAACTGGCGAGTTAGACATTACTTTGTATCGTGATGACTTATTAACAAAATATGAAAATAAAGAACCTAAAGTACATCAAGTTGATATTGCACATGATGTAATCGAACGAAAAGTAGTTCTTGTGGACGACGTACTATACACAGGGAGAACGGTCCGCGCAGCAATGGATGCAGTTATGGACCTTGGACGACCTGCCCAAATGCAGTTAGCCGTCCTCGTAGATCGGGGACATCGAGAATTACCGATTCGACCAGACTTCGTTGGTAAAAATATACCGACTTCGAGTGAAGAAAAAGTTGTCGTAAGTTTGAATGAGACAGATGGTAAAGACAGCGTTTCGATTCACAAAAAATAAAACAGCGGTCTGGAGGAATTGGATATGAGTGAAAAAGTGTTAGATGTACATGAAAAACCAACGCCTGGGAAATGGTTCACCCTGAGTTTGCAACATATGTTTGCGATGTTTGGGGCAACGATATTAGTGCCGCAACTCGTAGGATTAAGCCCAGCAATCGCTTTATTAACGAGCGGTATTGCGACGATTGTCTTTATTATCGTGACGCGTTTTCAAGTC
This sequence comes from Sporosarcina sp., assembly GCA_029263945.1. Taxonomy (GTDB): domain Bacteria; phylum Bacillota; class Bacilli; order Bacillales_A; family Planococcaceae; genus Sporosarcina. Next base: position 284 of record JARIDM010000029.1, on the reverse strand, counting down.
CCTGCCTATCTTGGTTCCTCGTTTGCTTTTATCATCCCGATACAAATGGCGACAACGAGTGGTGGCGTTGGGAGTGCGATGATCGGAAGTATGTTTGTTGCGCTCGTTTACGCGCTCGTTTCCCTCGTCATTTGGAAAACAGGTTCGGAATGGATTATGAAAATCTTACCACCCATTGTAGTTGCACCAGTCATTATGGTCATTGGACTTGCCTTGGCGCCAACTGCAATTGGTATGGCTAGTACGATTCAAGTAGGAGGTGAATCAGTCTACAATATGCTGCA
>JARIDM010000258.1 GCA_029263945.1 Sporosarcina sp. | reverse complement strand
AAACCAATGGTACTTCCAGTTATATTAGAAGTTTAAATACAAATAAAAAACAGCGGTTAGAAAACATCATGTTTTCTAACCGCTGTTTTATCTTAGTGGAATAACTTCTTCTCAAATATATGAATATCTGTATCAGAGCCAATTACGATTAAAATATCGCCTTCTTCAATAACTTCATCCGCTTGTGGAGATACAATAATCTCATTCTGACGTTTAATCGCGACAATATTTATGCCATATTTTGCACGAACATCCAACTTAATAATTGTATGACCTGCAAGAAACTCATTCACTTTTAATTCAGCGATTGAATGTTCATCAGATAAGTCAAGATAATCTAATATATTATTAGAAACCATATTATTCGCAATTCTAATGCCCATATCTCTTTCAGGATGCACAACGAAATCAGCACCAATTTTTTCAAGTACTTTTTCATGATACGCATTCTGTGCTTTGACAGTAATTTTCGGTACACCAATTTCCTTCAACATGAGAGTTGTTAAAATACTGGCTTGAATATTTTCTCCAATTGCAACAATGACGTGTTCAAAGTTTCGAATGCCAAGAGAGTGTAAAACCGCTTCATCAGTTGTATCAGCAGCAACTGCTTGAGTTGCAATGTTCGCATATTTATCTACTTTAACAGGTGATATATCTATCGCCATTACATCTGCTCCTAATTCAATTAACTCGGAAACAATGCTTCCGCCAAAGCGGCCTAAACCGATGACTACAAATTCTTTTTTCATCTTTTACTTCTCTCCCCTACGCGTTCACTTCATGCGATTAGTGTAGCATACCCACAACTTCACCTCAAAAGAAGATGCCATATTTTGTGAAGTCTATTCTCAACAAATGAAAAATCCCCTTAACAATAATTGTCAGGAGACGCTATAAATGCATGACAGATTTAGAATGCATATCCGCTATTTTTAATGATTATTTTGTTTCATCATTGATCGCAGTCAGAAGGTTTTTTAGGTCGCGCTAAACAGTACTCACAATTCGGATCACTACACGAATCTTCACGCCACTCATCACAAGCTGCACAAAACTCTGAATCATGTTCCTCATTATAAGATAATAGATCGAGGCAAACCATACAGCGACTGAGAAGTTCGGACCACTCAAAAACCTGACCATCTTTCAATAAAAATGTACCTTCGAGTGTATTCGTTTTTTCAGGTATGTCAACAATTGTTTCCCAATTGTAGTCAGTGTCTTCTATCTTCCATTTACGGTCATCAGGGTCTAAATAAAAAAACCTTTTCTCTCCCAATCTTATCCCCTCCTCTTATTCGATATATTGTAACATGATATGCATGAATTACAATCATCAAAGACTTCATTTCTACTATTTTAAGCAATAAAAAAACCAACAAAAAAATATGACTTGTTTTTTATAAAAGACTTGATTTCCGAATGGAATTTCGTATACTTAAAAAGCTTTATAGTATAGATACACAACAATGAAAGATTAACGTGAAAGATGGTGTTCCTTACATCATATGAGTTTATTCCTTCAATACGACAATATATAATCGAGCTGAACCATTCCCAATCTATAGGTTCCGTTACGATGAAATTGACATATGTAAATAAACAGGCAGAAAAAAAGTCCTACTGCATCTCGAAAAGATGAGATTTCTATTACTCAATTGATTTCAGCTTCAATCGGACGCTTTCCGCAGGCACAACTTCAGCCTTCTCGTCGCGAAAACCGCACTCCTGTGGGGTCTTCAGTTTGTGCTGTTCCTGCTGGAGTCGCCTCTTTTTCGCTCCAATCAATCGGAATGCAGAGGGAAAAGATTTTTCAGTGGCCTAATCTAAAGGAAGACCCATTTCTTCTAAATCCTCACATTATTAACTTTTTCATATCGATTACAGTAAATATATGTTTACCATACACGCAGCACAGTCTTATCCATATTAAGGAGGTCAATACGATGACTCAGCCAATCATTCGCTTTGAAAATGTTACGAAAAAATATGATGAAGATACAAAAGTCCTTAACAATGTTTCATTTGAAATGCAACGTGGTAAATTTTATACATTATTAGGTCCCTCAGGTTGTGGAAAGACAACCATCCTTCGTCTTATTGCTGGCTTCTCTGAACCTTCTGCTGGAACGATTCTATTTGACGGAAAAAAGATTAATGACGTTCCTGCAAATGAAAGAAGAGTGAATACTGTATTTCAAGACTATGCTTTGTTCCCTCATCTTAATGTATTTGAGAACATCGCTTTTGGTCTCCGTATTAAAAAAATAAAAAAAGAAGACATTAGCAAACGCGTGAAAGAAGCCCTTAAATTTGTCAATTTAGCTGGCTATGAAACGCGTGAAATCTCAGAAATGTCTGGTGGACAAAGACAACGTGTCGCCATTGCGCGTGCAATTGTCAACGACCCTGATGTCATTTTGCTAGATGAACCTCTTTCGGCACTAGATTTAAAACTTCGAACCGAAATGCAATATGAGCTTAGAGAATTACAAAGACGTCTCGGGAAGACATTTGTATTCGTCACCCATGATCAGGAAGAAGCATTGGCCATGTCTGATGAAATATTCGTTATGAATAACGGTGAAATTCAACAATCAGGCACGCCATTAGACATTTATGATGAGCCGATCAACCGCTTTGTAGCTGATTTTATTGGTGAATCTAATATTGTCCCTGGCATCATGATTGAAGATTACCTCGTTCAATTTACAGGTAAAAATTTCGAGTGCGTTGACCAAGGACTTAACCCTAACGAAAAAGTCGACCTTGTCATTCGACCTGAAGATTTAGAACTGACTTCCGTTAACGAAGGGAAACTAAATGTAACGGTCGATACACAGCTGTTTCGGGGCGTTCATTATGAGCTTTCTACACACGACGAAGATGACAATGAGTGGCTTGTTCATTCTACAAAAAAAGCTGAAGTCGGCAGTAGAATTGGACTTAACTTTACACCAGAAGACATTCATATTATGCGTCTAAATGAAACCGAAGAAGAGTTTGATGCGAGACTCGATGCTTATACGGAGTCGACCTATGAATCATAAACTATTGCGTCCAGTCTTTAAAATACCGTATGTCATTTGGGTTGCGCTTTTCGTAATTGCACCGATCGCCTTGATTGTTTATTATTCTTTTTTAGATTTAACTGGCAACTTCACTTTGAATAATTATAAAACTTTTTTTACATCTATTTATTTTAAATTGACGTTAAGTTCTTTTTGGTATGCGTTTCTCATCACATTTTTTTCATTGCTGATCTCTTACCCTACCGCATACTTTTTAACAAAAACAAAACACAGTCAGCTTTGGTTACTGCTAATTATCATTCCTTCATGGATTAACCTGCTGCTAAAAACCTATGCTTTCATCGGGATTTTCGGACTTTACGGCCCTGTCAACGCTTTTTTAGAAGTTTCTGGCATTGGCACAAAACAAATTCTATTTACAGATTTTAGTTTTGTTTTTGTCTCTGTGTATATCTTTATTCCATTCATGATTTTACCAATTTTCAATGCACTCGATAAACTTAATCCGACACTGATCGATGCATCCTACGATCTTGGTGCAAATGCCTGGACAACTTTTAGACGCGTAATTTGGCCGCTTACGATAAATGGCGTTAAATCTGGTGTACAAGTTGTTTTTATCCCTGCGCTTTCATTATTTATGATTACTCGACTAATCGCTGGTAATAAAGTTATTACACTTGGTACTGCAATCGAGCAACAATTTCTCGTGACACAAAACTGGGGAATGGGCTCAACGATCGCTGTATTTTTAATCCTATTCATGTTCATCATCATGCTACTCACAAGCGGTAGAGAGAGAGGGGCAGTTCGTAATGGAAAAGCTAGGTAAACTACCCAAACTCTATTTGACAGTCGTTTTCATCATCTTATATACCCCTATTTCCTACTTAATTTTTTATTCTTTCAACTCTGGTGGAGGGATGTCTAATTTTGAAGCTTTTACATTTGAACACTACGCCGCCGTTTTTGAGGATACCCGATTACTTGTCATTTTGATTAATACGATCGTTGTTGCTTTATTATCCGCGCTTATTTCAACAACAATCGGTGTACTCGGTGCAATTGGAATTTTGCTCATGCGGAATAAAAAGCTGCAAAAGACTGTTTTATCGCTGAATAATATTTTAATTGTGAGTCCAGATGTCATTATTGGGGCATCCTTCCTCATTTTATTTACTTTGATCGGTGTTAAATTAGGATTTGCTTCAGTACTTATTTCACATGTCGCTTTTAGTATTCCAATCGTCGTTATCATGGTACTGCCCAAGTTAAAGGAAATGAGTCCAACACTTATTGACGCTGCGTTAGACCTGGGTGCGACGAAACGAGACGTCTTAACGCGTGTCATCATCCCTTTTATCAAACCAGGCATTTTAGCAGGCTTTTTTCTCGCACTTACCTATTCACTAGATGATTTCGCGGTAACTTTTTTTGTTACGGGGAATGGATTTTCTACACTTTCTGTCGAAATTTACTCCATGGCCCGTACTGGTATTACACTGACGATCAATGCGTTGTCAGGCTTAATATTCCTCGTGACGATGCTACTGGTTGTCGGCTATTATTTCATAAATCAAAAGACAAAATCAGTATTGAAAGGAGGAAGTAAATGAAGGAAATCATACGCGGTAGCCTCTTAATATTCATTGTCTCTATTGGTCTGCTTTTGTTTAATATGAAATTAAATGCAGGAACTAGCAGCGCATCAAAAGATACCATTACGGTTTATAACTGGGGAGAATATATTGATCCTCAACTATTAAAAAAGTTTGAACAAGATACTGGTATTAAAGTAGTTTATGAAACCTTTGACTCTAACGAAGGCATGATGAGTAAAATTGAGCAAGGCGGAACAGCTTATGACATTTCAATGCCTTCTGAGTATATGATTGAAATGATGGTGGAAAAAGATTTACTACTGCCTATCGACTATGAAAAAATACCAAACGCAAAGAATATAGACCCTTACTTTTTAAACTTATCATTCGATCCAATGAATACGTATTCTCTTCCTTACTTTTGGGGAACACTTGGCATTGCTTATAACGCTTCCCTCCTTGACGGACAAACTTTTGAAAGTTGGGATGATTTATGGAATCCGACACTTGCGCAACAGATTGTGCTTGTTGATAGCGCTAGAGAATCGATCGGAATGAGTTTGAATTCTTTAGGTTATTCTTTGAACTCAACAAAACTTGAAGAATTAGAAGAAGCGACAGAAAAGCTGAAAATGTTAATTCCTAACGTGAAAGCAATCATTGGAGACGAAGTGACACAATTAATGATTAATGAGGAAGCAGCTGTTTCTTTAACTTGGTCAGGTCAAGCAGCTGACATGATGAGCGAAAATGAAAACATTGACTATATCGTACCTGAAGAAGGTTCAAATCTTTGGTTTGACAATATGGTCATCCCACGTACCGCAAAAAACATTGAAGGCGCTCATGCCTTTATAAACTTCATGCTAGCGGCAGATGTAGCGGCAGCCAATGCTGACTATGTTGGATACGCGACGCCAAATGCGGCAGCACTTTCTTTAATGGATAAAGAAGTCGTAGGAGATGAAAGGTTTTATCCAGATGAAGCATCTCGCGATCACTTAGAGGTCTACCGGAATTTGGGATTAGATATGCTCGGTCACTACAATGAATTATTCTTAACTTTTAAAATGAATTTAAATTAACCTCTTTCAATCTAGACCACAAAAACGTGCGTAAAAAGCACCTTTGTGGTCTTTTTATTTTAATCGTTCATGATAGGTGTAACCACGTACCGCTTGTGGTAAAATTACTTAGCAACACGAAACAATCTAGAAAGTAGGGACCCATTTGTGAATAAGAAAAATAACGCTATACTTTATCTCCTTATGTTCAATATGTTTATCACAATGGCGGGAATTGGAATTATCATTCCAGTGATGCCAGAATACTTAGGCGAATTTGGTGCTGCAGGCCAAGTCCTTGGTTTTTTAATTGCAATGTTCTCTTTTTCACAATTTATCTTCGCCCCACTTGCAGGGGACCTATCAGATAAACATGGACGAAAAAAACTCATTATCTTCGGACTAATTATATCCGGTTTAGCGCAAATCACTTTTGGCCTCTCTACCTCACTGTGGATGCTTTTTGTATCTAGGTTCTTCTCAGGACTAGGCGCTGCATTTCTCGTTCCACCGATGATGGCATTTGTAGCAGATATTACAACACTGGAACAACGCGGTAGAGGTATGGGGTTACTCGGCGCATCTATGTCCCTAGGCTTTATGATTGGCCCAGCGATTGGAGGATTTCTTTCTACAATCTTCTTAACTTTCCCGTTTTTCTTTGCTGCCGGCACAGCTTTAATAGCCGCCGTTATTTCTTCTTTCGCGTTGCCAAACTTACCGCCTAACATTCCATCTGGAGAAATTAAAAAACTTAAGCGCGAAAACTTATTTACACAACTTAAACGGTCAACACAAACATCATACTTCGTTATGTTTATTATTATGTTTGTCTTTTCATTCGGTCTGGCAAATTTCCAATCAACAATTGCTTTGTATGTGCAGGCAGTGTATCAATACACACCCACGCAAATTGCGGTCATTATTACCGTAGGTGGCTTTGTTGGGGTTATTGCACAAACCTTTGTCATTGAGCGTTTGTTTAAACTTTACGGAGAAATGCCTGTGGTTCTCGTCAATCTTGTAATTGCAGCATTTTCGATGTTAGGCATATTGTTTGTCCATCATTTTGCAACAATTCTACTCGTTGCAACGGTCTTCTTTACAGCAACTTCATTGCTCCGACCTGCAGTCAATACACTCATCTCCAAACTCGCTGGTGAGGAACAAGGTTTTGCTGCTGGCATGATTACCGCCTACATGAGTCTAGGGAATATGATCGGCCCTGCACTGGCTGGGACACTGTTTGATATTCAACCAAGTTATCCTTATATTCTAGGAACCATTATATTATCGATTTGCTTTGTCATCACCTTGGTGTGGTCGAATCGCAGCAAAGAACTACTAAACCAAATTAAAACTTAACTAGCCATTCAAATAAAAAAGGCCTTGAAGAAGAACAACACGTTCCCTTCACAGGCCTTTTTAGTTTAGATGTCTATCCGCCGTGCATGCGCTTGTACGATTTCAGTGAACGCGGTAACTTGTTTTAGTTCAAAAGCAGAGTCATAACCAATCAGCCATGTATCACGTGTCAATTCAAACTCCTCGTCACTATTGAGCAACGGGATTTTATTTACTGGCTCGTTACCTGTTAATGTAATTGCAGGCAAAATGGCATAACCAATTCCATTAATGGCTAATTGTTTACAAGTTTCAATCTGGTCGACTGTGATTTGTCGTCCAGGCTTTTTCGAAAAATGACGTTGCCACCAATATTGAATTTCACGGTGGTAACTAGAATCACTTTTAAATTGAATAAAAGGACGCTTTGTCTCTTTCAATTGTTCAAGTGCTGTAATTTCACGGTCCACAAGATAGAGTTGATCGCGAAAGAGGTGCATTTTCCTCCCTTTCCAATCCGTTTGTCCGCGCACAATGCCAATATGTGCCTCCCGTTCATTTAACGCTTTGACAATTTCAGAACTCCACCCCGTCATGAGCGAAATCTGCGCATCGGGATATCGTTCCACATATTCTTTTAGCACTTGCGGTAACCAAGTCTGTCCGATAATAGAGGCACAGGCAATTTTAAGCGTTCCATGTATTTTCCCTTCCATTGCTCGAATCATTTCAAACGTCTCAGCTCTTTCAACAATTGCTTCTTTAGCGTAAGCAATGACAATTTCCCCTGCCGGCGTTGGTTCCAGCCCTTTTTGTGAGCGAATAAAAAGCAACGTTTCCCATTCTTTCTCGATTGCTTGTAGTCTTTGGGATAATGCAGGTTGCGATAAAAATAATCGTTCAGCTGCTTTACGCATATTACCTTCTTCCGCGAGTGTTTTAATCATTTCAAGTTCAGTCATCGGCATGTAATAGTTCCTTCCCACGGGGTATCCGTAATATTAACAAAACACTTACAATCGCAAATAACAAAACGCCTATATAAACCCATTGTAGTGAAATGTCCAATCCTTTTTGCAAGTATTGAACTTCCGATACACCAAGCGCTTGGCGTGATTCCTCCGTTAAGAGCAGATTAACATCTTCTAGGCCAAAGTTAATTTCTTTCCCTTTAAAATAATTTAATAAGCCTATATTTAAAATGGCACCATAAAAAGCCACCCCAATTGTATTACCAAAGTTACGCATAAACATATTTGCCGCAGTGGCTGACCCGCGCATCTTCCTAGGCACAACGGCTTGAATGGTCACTACAAATGAAGTACCCGTCAACCCCATTCCTACGCCAATAAAAAAACTTGCCAATGCTGCCCACAAAGGACCAGATGAAGGACTCATGATCACAAATAAAGCCGAACCAATAATGAGAGAGATTCCCCCTATAAATGAAACCGTAAATGTGCCATACCGAATAAGCATATGCCCAGCAGCCGATGAGGCAAGTGGCCAACCTATAGACATCGAAGTTAATGCAAAACCTGCTATGATAGCAGGTTGTTCCATCACACCCGTTACATAAGTCGGTAAATATGTAGAAACACCGATTAAAATAAAGCCCGTTGTGAAGGAAACCAGATTAGCATATAAAATAACAGGATTTTTCCAAATTGAAAACGGCATGAGCGGATCCTTTGCAGCGCGTTCAACAAAAATAAACACAATGAACAATCCTACCGCTACAGTTAAGATACCAAGACTTAACACGGAAGACCGATTAAATGATTGGCCACCTTCTACAAGCCAAAATAAAATTGCCGACAGGGATACCATTAACAAGGCCGCCCCTTTATAATCGATGGAAACTTTCTTTTCTCGCTCAGGTTCATGCAAGAAAAATCCAATCCCAATCATTGCAAGTATACCGAGGGGAATATTCAGCCAAAAAATATATTCCCACCTTAAATAGGCAACCACAGTGCCACCGATTGCCGGCCCGAGTACAGCAGAAACTCCCCAAACGCTCGATAAATAGCCTTGAACTTTCGCACGTTCCTCTGTCGTATAAATATCACCGACAATCGTTGTCGCAATCGGCATAACTGCGCCAGCACCCAATCCTTGTAATAATCTAAAAGCGATTAGTTGCTCCATTGAACTTGCAAATCCAGAAAGAAGCGAACCGAGCAGAAATAGGGATAAGCCTATAAATAGAATTGGTTTTCTTCCAAATAAATCAGCTAATTTACCATACACAAGTACCGTCACAGTGCTCATCAGGAGATAAGAAGAAAAAACCCAACTGTATCTTGAAAAGCCTCCAAGTTCGGATACAATCGTTGGCATAGCTGTTGTCACAATCGTTGCTTCAACTGCGCTCATAAACATTGCCAACATAACAGCAATCAATACAAGCGGACGTTTTGTTTCTTTTACTTTCGTCACCCTACCACCTCTAAATAGAAAAAAGCTCCATGAAGGAGCCTTCTCATTGTCAATAAATCATCCAAGCTTGAGTCCTTCTACTCGGAACTGAAGAAAGTGATGACCTCAATCCATCAACTTTACTCGATATTATAAATATATTTTTTGAATTTTTTCAACATAACTCTTCTCGTCAATATGCCTGAGAACGTACCATCTTCCTTAATCACACAAACAAAGGGATGATCAATGAGCAGATCAAGTCCTTTTTGAAGCGTATCTGTCGACTTAATCGTATGCAGTTCCGTTCGCATAATTTCATCGACTTTTAAATCAGGTAGACGTTCGTATTCAATATGAGCTAAGCCGAGTATAGAATCTGTAACCGTTCGCATACTAAGCAAACCTTTAAGTTTATCTTGTGCATCGAGTACAGGAATAGAAGAATAACCAGTCTTTGTTAACACAAGAAGTGCATGTTCAGCATTATTACCTACTTGAACATGGGCAACTTTCTCAGCAGATATTATATAGTCTGTAATCGGCGTAAATAAAAATTCTTTGTTTTTAATAGAAATCATTTCATCGCTCCTTCTATTGCAAAGCTATGCAAATTAAACCCCACATATCTATCATAGCATAAGAAAGAGTAGCAACCTATCGGAAAGAATGCTGAATTTTATCGTATGTTGGGATTCATTTCTCCAAAAAGACCTCTTTCATTTAGAAAGAGGTCGCATAGTAAAAAATAACAATCCCTATAAAAACTGTTACGGTTAATATGACCCACAAAATTGGATTCAGTACAAATGGATGATCCGCTACCGAATCACTAACTTCATTTCTTTCTCCCACAAGCGAAGCCATTTTAGATGTTTTACGTATCGCAAGGTAACTAATTAGACAAACAATCAGAATCACACCTATTAATGGGCCAGTCCATATATCCATTATTCACCCCTCCTCTTTAGAGAAAGGATGCTCCATTTTGTAAATCTTATTCATTGGGTTTACCGCTTCATTCACGCCCTATAGTGGTGAGTTGAAACGTTCTCAAACGATAGGTACATTCGAGACGCTAATGATTGTTTTTATAAAAGTAACGCCATTAAAATGGTGATTTATTTAACCATTGACCTCCATCAAGCGTAACAATTTCTCCGTTCATATAAGCTGCCTTATCTGACATGATAAAAGCCGCCAACTCCGCAATTTCTTCTGGCTTACCCAATCTTTTTAACGGAATGGAAGCCAATGTTTGTTTCGCCGCCTCATCAGAAATCCATAATTTTTCAGCGCCGCCTGTTCTTTCAATTGGGCCAGGTGCGATTCCATTTACACGTATCCCATACTGTGTGCCCCACTCAACTGCCAACGTGCGCGTTAAAGACATAACCCCTGCTTTGGCTGCCGCTGAGTGTATCACACCAGCACCTGCATCCCAAGCATAAGTCGCAAGCATATTTAAAATAGTTCCTTTTTGTTTATTCTCAATCCAGTACTTCCCAACAGCGCTTGAACAATAAAAAGTACCGTTCAAAACAATGTCAATTACTGAGTTCCAACCATTTGGAGATAGTTTTTCTGCTTGAACGACAAAATTACCCGCAGCATTATTTACAAGTCCATCAATCCGTCCAAATTTCTTATCTGTAAAATCAACAAGTGCTTGAACAGACTCTACATTACGGACATCCATTTGAAAGATATGACCATTTTCTCCAATTTCTTTCTGAGCAGCAAGTAAACGCGCTTCGTCCCTTCCAGTAATGACAACATTAGCGCCTTCTTGTGCAAACTTCATGGCCATATACTTGCCCATCCCACTCGATCCACCTGTTACGATAATCACTTTTCCTTCATACATGTAAACTCCTCCTCTATTGAATGAACACTCACTCATAATTGTATCACGAAAAGAACTTGTTGACGATCTATTTTTAGAAAATACTGTTTTTTATATTTTTCATATACAAAAACCCTTTTTATTGGTAATATAGAATTGATTTCATAATCTCTATCTCAGACATAAGGAGGCCTAATGTGACGAATACTGATAAGATTCGACGTATTGCAATTGCGATTTATACTGTCAACCGACACGCTAAAACAGCACCTAATAATAAAGAATTGTACGAATTAAAAAAAATTGCGCTAGAAAAACTTTTGCATGCTGGTGACGCACAAAAAATCGGGTTACACTTTGTAGATAATCCCAAGTTTAGCAAACAACACTCTACAACTTTAGTTCGTTGTAGTGATTTCCTCTTTCATATGATTCCTGAAAAAGAAGACTTCAAATCTTTACCTCATCTTGGTCATCAAGATCAAACTTCACGCAATCCTCAAGAGCGTATGAGTTTACGGACAGCAAAAACAATGTTGATTGATTTTACTAATTATGTACAACCGACAATCACGCAAGAAATTCGAAAAAAACCATTAAAGAAACAAAAACTTGATATGAATCAGCAAAATGGATTTCGCTCTTCATACTTAGATGGTTAAGCTCCGAATTTCACACGATCATTTTATTCAAAAAAGGATTTGTTGAGAAGAAATACTTCCAACAAATCCTTTTTCATTTTCACAACTTAAAGAAAGTGAAGCTTAAAATTTATGATAAGCTTCATAGAGTACTTGTGTCCCTTTATCTTCTAGTCCACGCGTTACAAGTTCATGATACATACTACGTGCCAATTTCAAACCTGGTAAATTCAACTCCATCATTTCCGCCTCTTTTAGGGCGATATCCATGTCTTTCAAGAAATGCTTCACGTAAAATCCAGGCTCAAAGTCTTTCGCTAACATTCTTGGTGCTAAATTAGACAACGACCATGATCCAGCTGCTCCAGTAGCAATGGATGCAAGAACAGTCTGTGGATCGAGTCCAGCACTTTCTGCATATGTAATTGCTTCGCATACACCAATCATATTCGTTGCGATTGCAATTTGATTGGCCATCTTTGTATGTTGTCCAGCACCTGCTTCGCCTTGGTAGACAATTTCTTTCCCAAAAATAGAGAGGACATCATAAATCTCTTCAAATACCGCTTTCTCGCCGCCGCACATGATCGATAACGTCCCATTTTGTGCGCCAATGTCGCCTCCTGATACAGGCGCGTCAATCGAAGACATATTCCGTGTGATTGCCTCTTTTGCAATTTTCTTTGCAAGCGCTGGACTTGATGTCGTCATGTCGACAACAATTTGCCCTGCGCTCCCCGCTTCGAAAATACCGTCTGCGCCGAAGTAAATTCTTTCAACGTCTGCTGGATAGCCCGCCATTGTAAAAATGATATCAGCATGCTTTGTCGCCTCACTAGCTGTATCTGCCCAAATGGCACCTTCCTCTATAAGTGACAATGCTTTTGCTTTCGTTCTCGTGAAAATCGTAACCTCAATGTCCGCACGTTGTAAATGTCGGATAATACTCTTACCCATAACACCGGTTCCAATAAACGCAACTTTTTTCATTAATTGACCAGTCCCTTCTTCCATTTTCCATGTATTCTGTTTACTTTAACAGAATCATTTTGATTTGGCTTCTTTTCCAGGTCAAGAAAAACAATTGATTTATATTTGGACAAAAAAAGAGGATGAACGATGTGACGTTCATCCTTAAAGGGGGAAATGAGAATGTTGCTGTGTTCAATTGTAATGTGCCCTTTTTATTTACTTTTCAAACATTTTTATTGAAATTAGTTTGTTTTATCGCGTTAAGCATTTCTATAAACTTTGTCTTGTCTACTTCGCTAATTGATTGATTTCCGTATCTAACCTGATCATACAGCGAGAATAAGGCATCATTTTTAGACCACTTCATGCGCTTGAACCATTCTTTTATCGTTTCATCCATAAAGCGTGGACACATTGCAACAGAAGCTGCTTCCTCAAATCTCTGCATAGCCATTCGAATTTCATTTGTTGATTTTGAATAGTCATACTGTACGACTTGCTGAACAGGCTTCCTTTGATAATCCTTTTTTCGGAAAGTAGCTTTAGGTTCATCTCCCTCTATATAATCTCGCTTACGCTTTTTCAAAAATACAAGTAAGAAAATAACCAAAAGAATTACCGAAATGATCAATAACACAATGCCCAAATATCCTGATTCCGAGGTAACCCGCACTGTCTCTTTTTCAGGCGCAAAAGTGATCCCATCGCTCTCTCCTCCGCCTTGAGCTCCTCCTTCTCCCACTTCTTCAAAAGAAGGCAGTAAAGAAGCAATGGTGATGAATAAGTTACCAAATGTTAGCCCTAGAAACGCTAACACGACATTCCGAACAGATTCTATTGCATAGTAAATAAAGAAAAATACTGCGCCTGCAGCGAGCGTAACGCCTCCAAAAACACGTGTAATTTCTTTCACGCCTGAATGGTTTTGCCACTTATCTTCTAGCGTGATCACCGCGTAACGAAGACCTATAAAGAGGAGTGTCGTTACGACGAATAACTTAATTTGTGTAAGATTTGTCGTCACGACATCCGCTTTAAGTAAATATGCTTTGGCAACTAAATATAACGTTGTCATAATCACTGTATTCAAAGCAAGAAAATTCAAGTGACCAGATCGCTCTAACCCGAAGTGGACATGAAACCGCCAACTCACAATTGTAAATAAAATGATATTTACGATCCAAGGCAAACCAGTTAATACAAAAGGAACTGTGATTATTAAGGATATCGCTAAATTTAGTAGAACCGTATAAGGACGTTTTATAAAAATGAAATAGGCAATGAGTCCGCCGAGGAAGGCCATTCCGATAAGTAAATAATGTGGATGTATTGACGATGGACCTACAATTAAGTGTAGAAAATACGTAACTAATAACAATTCAAGAATAAAACCTTCCACACTCTTTAATAACCCACTGCGCCTAGTTTTACTGTGAGGATTCATGAAACCTCCTCCTTTTGATAAGCGTGATCGACAAGGAGGTTACACGACTTGGCCCATCTCGCTGTAATCCCGGCATAACGCTCAGGTTCATGTGTAATTAACACGATTGTTGGAGATAACTGACCTTTCGATTCCACTGCTTGCAAGACTTTTTCAAAAGCATGTTTCGCAAGTCGACTCGACAATTGGGCCAACATTTCTAATGACTTTTGATAATGGATGTTACCGCTTCCAATCATCTCACGCAAGAACGGCTCTCCCCCGAAGGTTTTAATGTTCATAATTATTTCAAAGGGAATCGCATTTTTTGTGCAATACGTAATATAAGCAGCCAGTCGTTCTATCTTCAACTCAAAATCGTCTTGGACTTTTGGCTTTTCAATCATATTCACAATAAATAAAATAGATTGCTCAGCGACTGGTAAATATTCTTTCGTTTGCAATTTTTGCATCCGTGCACTTGCTTTCCAATGAATTTCATCAAAACGGTCAGTGATGATATAATCTCTTGTTCCGATCGCTTGGAAGGCATCATAATATAGGGACGTCCGCTGTGCAACATCTCCTGGCTTAAATGGAGAGGGCAATAAATGCTCATGAAAGGGGTCAATTTTAGGGTATACGATACTCTCGTGATGGATCGCATCTTCTAACTCCATAATAATTGAGCCATGCCCTAAAATTTGCGGTACTTCCACAATCACTCTCGTAATTCTCGACAGTCCACGTTTCCTGCCTTCCAACGGAATCGTCACCTCAATTTGTTCAAAACGCCCAACAGTAAAAGGAACCGTAATATCAAAAATACCACTAAAGTGATTGGTTTCCTCACCTACTGGCTGCACAGCATCTTCAATCGATAAGGTAAGTTTGCCATTTAAAAGCGGAACGGGCCCGTTTTCAAACGACAGGACAAGCGTGGAAGTTGACCCGATTAAAAAACGGGAACGCTTTTTACTTTGATGTAAAACTAAGCCCTGTCCCACTCTTTTATAATACATATTTTGCAGATTTCCGATTGTAAATATTGCCGCAAAACTGGCTGCAAGTGAAAATTGTAGGTAGATGAATGCCATCACAAAAAAGACAAGTGAAATCCCCATCGTTGCATGAAGCGGTTTAAAACCCTCTTCGTATCGAAGCCATTTCATTAAATTGTCGCCTCAATTGGCGCTGGAATTGAATGAATAATTTCTTTCAATACTTCAGCCAGTTCCTTTGTCAGTAAACCTTCTGTCGACAATTCCATCCGATGAAGTGCGACAGGTTCAATAATTGCTTTCACATCATCTGGTATACAAAATGTTCTACCACATAAGTAAGCATACGCTTTTGATGCTTTTAAAATTGCAAGTGCAGCTCTTGAACTAAGTCCTAGTCCAATAAAAGGATGCACTCTTGTGGCCCGAACAATTTTTAATATATAACGTTCAATGTCTTCATGGACACTGACGCTATTCGACTCTTTTGACCATATTAAAACTTGGGCTGCGTCAATGACAGGTGCTGTCGTGATTTCCCCTGGATTTTCACCATATTGTTTTAATATTAATGCTTCTTCTTCGAAAGTCGGATAGTCTATGTTCAGTTTAAATAAAAAACGGTCAAGTTGAGCTGCTGGAAGCGGAAACGTACCTTGTTGAGATTCAATTGGATTTTGGGTCGCAATGACCATGAAAGGTGTTGGTAACTTAACTGTTTCACCGTCAATTGTCACTTGTTTTTCTTCCATTGATTCTAGCAAACTAGACTGTGTTCTTGGCGTTGCACGGTTGATCTCATCTGCCAGTAAAATATTTGTAGACACAGGCCCAGCTTTCAAGACAAAATCCTGCGTTTGTGGATTGAAATAGCGAATACCTGTAACATCCGAGGGCAAGACGTCAGGTGTAAACTGAATACGGCCAAAATCCCCTTTAAAGATATTTGCAAAACTTTTTGCCATCATTGTTTTCCCAGAACCCGGTACACTTTCAAGTAATACATGACCCTCTTGCAATAATGCAATTAACATAAAATCAAATTCTTTCTCTCTTCCTATGACCGCACGATTTAATTCATTTCTTACGATTTCAATTGTAGACATTCCATTCCCTCCACCTAAAAACTTTGTCCATTTCTCTACCTTACGCCTGTTTTTTAGCGATTCAGTAAAATCTAAAGACTCTGTTAACATCGTACCGATTAAAAACACTTTACGCAAGCAACATTTTCATGCAAAATAGAATTGAATGAAACTTTATTCGTCAATAATCGTCTACTAACTATAAGATTTAAAAGGAGGAATATACATGAAAAAAAGAATGCTCGTAATTTTTGCGATGATGGCATTGATGCTTGTGCTCGCAGCTTGTACAAGTGAAGAAGGAATCAGTGAAACAGATCCAGACAATAATACATCAGATGCTGTAGAAAACGAAGGTAATGCTGAAGATGTAGAGGTAGATGAAGATTTACCAGAAGAAACACCAGCTGACGAGGAAGCGGATAACGGCGGCGAGGCAAACGAAGAAGATACAGCAGCAGATGCCAATAGTGAACTTTTAAATACTGCAACAGTAGTTGAAAGTGATGAACAAGACTACTCACTCTCTCTTCTACCAGAATATGCGTTAACAAGTGAAGAACCAGGAAAAGACTCACTTTATTTAAATGAAGATGGCTCAATTTTCATGCGCATCGAAACAATGCTCGCTGAAGAAGGAACTTATGATTACTTGCATGACAACATGCTAACGATCTTAGAAGCTTCCAGTGCAAATGCATCTACACCTGAAGAATTGAACGATGAAGCCTCACTACCTTCAGGCGAAGCCATTCAAGAGGTTAAGGCCTATTCTGTTGATTCTGAAACAGGGCCTGTCACTGGAATTATTTTTGAAAGAGACGGCTTAATCGTTCGCCTAACTATTTTCGATTCACTTGAAGCTGATTACTTCGACAAATTCCTAGCAATGGGCGAAACAGTTACCAAAACAAAATAAATACGACAAAAAACGCGATACTCTTTGAAGAGTATCGCGTTTTTATAGTGATAGATCATTCACTGACAAACCAAGTTTTCTCACAATCTTAATGGCTGTCTCTTGCTCATGTTCAGATAATCCTGACATAAGTTGTCGAATATTTTCCGCATGTTCTGGGAAAATAGATTCGATTAACGTTGCCCCTTCTTTCGTAATCGCTATATACGTAATTCGTTTATCTTCTTCAGAAAAGTTCCGTTCTAAAAAGCCACGCACTTCCAATCGATTCACAACATATGTCATCGATCCACTTCTAAGCAATATTTTTTGGCCGATTTTCTGGATAGGCTGACGCCCTCTATGATAGAGCAGTTCCAGCACACCAAACTCAGTTGGATTCAAACTGTAATTATCAATTAGCTTATGCGCTTCTTCTGCGATCACTTTACTTGCACGCGAAAGAACGATAAATAATTTAAGTGCACGTTCTTGATCATTCTGCATCCTTTTCACCTTCTACTTTACCGTTAAGAAACCATTCTCATTATAACGGTATCGAATAGCTACTGTCAAAAGCATAGGGTGGAATTTAAGTTAACAAACCTGACGCAGCACCGATCGCCTCCACATTCACAATATTTTTCATTACTGGAAATGAGAGTGTAAATTTTGAACCCACATGAATTTTACTTGAAACTGTAACTGTGCCCCCATGGTCTTCCATTGTTTTTAAAACAAAAGGTAAACCCAAACCAGTTCCGTTACTTCTCGTTGTAAAATAAGTTGTGAAAATCTTGTCTAGTTGCGTATCGTACATCCCTCTTCCAGTATCTTCAATCACGACTTGCACATGATCTTCTGAAGATGTATCCATTGTAATGGTCAATCCTCCACCTGGATGCATAGATTCCAAACCATTTTTCAACAAATTAAGAAGCACTTGTTTTAACTTACCTTCATCTCCAAAAATAAAATGATTTCCATCAAAATTACCTTTTTCAACAATCCGGATCCCCTCAATTTTTGCTTTGGGCGT
>JARIDM010000255.1 GCA_029263945.1 Sporosarcina sp. | reverse complement strand
AGCTGCTGTATTTTCAGCGCAAAGCTGTGCAAGTTGCAAAGAATCTCCTGCTACATCTGCAAACTGAATCACTTCATCTTTTTGATAATGATGACCTGGAATAAAGAGTTTATGACCTAATTCCTCTTTTATCTTCCGTATTCGGGATTCAATTTCTTCTATAGATAAGTCGTAATACCTTTCAGGTAATGTACCACTCTTTTGTTCTTCAAAATAGTGTAAAAGTGACATGATAAAACCTCCATTTATTTTGTAAGTCAATCAATTTCATAATCGGGTTTTATTGCTACACCACCACAACCTATCGTCGGGTTGAACCGTTCCCGAACGATTGGTTGCGTCGTTGTAGCAGAATAAGGTCATTATGAAATCGACTCAAGTATCGATAGGTTTGCACTTATATCGAATGCTTTTACTGAGTGTGTTAAATAACCTAGCGAAATATAGTCGACTCCTGCATGTGCATAATCTCGAACCGTTTCTTTTGTAATCATTCCTGAGGCTTCCGTAATAATGGAAGCAGGCACAACTTGTCGCCACTTTTTAATCTCTGCTGGCGTACAGTTGTCAAACATAATAATATCTGCTTGTGCTTCTACTGCTTCTCGTAGTGCTTGTTCCGTTTCAATTTCAACTTCGATTTTCACGGTGTGTCCAATGGCTTCCCGCACCGTATGTACTGCATTTTTAATGGACCCAGCAAATGCAAGGTGGTTATCTTTTAACATGACGGCATCATATAACCCGAAGCGGTGATTAAAACCACCTCCTATACGAACTGCATACTTGTCGAGCATCCGTAGACCTGGCATCGTTTTTCGAGTGTCGCAAATTTTAGTTGCTGTTCCTTCTATTTCTTCAACAACTTCATGGGTCGCCGTGGAAATACCACTCATCCGTTGAATTAAATTCAGCATTACACGTTCACTTTTCAATAGGCTTTGTACGCTCCCTTTGAGTGTGGCAATGATTTGCCCTTCACAAATTGGTGCGCCGTCTTTCACATGACAAATCACCTCTGTTGCGTGATCGATTACGCTCGAACATTCTTCAATTATTTGTTGTCCGCAAAACACACCTGCCATTTTTGCCACTAAATTCATTTCTCCGACTGCAGTTTCAGGAAATAAATAAGTACTCGATAAATCTTCATCGCCAATATCTTCTATGTAAAACGTTTCAAGCATTGACTTCAACTTGAGATTGTTCATATAAAGCCCTCTTTTCTATTCCTTTTTTGCTTTGAATCATATGAATATCTTGCCATTCGTTGCTTGTTTCAAGAAAATCTGCTCGTTGATGTGCCCCTCTACTTTCTTCTCTTGTTAATGCCGCAGTTACGATAAGCTTGGCTACTTGTAACATAAACAGCCTTTCAATTTGTGGCGTTTGATAGGAAGCGAGGGATTCATGTGCTACGGCATATTTTTCAAGCCATTTTGATACGTTTTCGAGTTGAACTTGGGTTCTGACAATCCCACAATTATGCAGCATTTTGTCTTGAATCTCTTTTTTTGTAGGTAGTTCTAAGATTTCCACAGATTCTTTTGTACGTACCTCAATAAATTCCTGTGCGCCCTCATCTGACAACTCATTTAAGTATTGTGCGATTTTCTTGCCATAATAAAGTCCTTCTAACAACGAATTACTAGCCAGCCTATTTGCGCCATGAACACCCGTTGCGGCCGCTTCTCCAACGGCAAATAGTCCCTTCACTGTTGTTTCACCATTCGCATTCACAGAAATTCCACCCATTAGAAAATGAGCACCAGGAATAACGGGTATAGCCCCCTCATTGATCGAAATGCCATTTTCTTCACAAAGAGAAGCAATGGTCGGGAATTTCGTAGAAAAATCTTGAATCATCGAAATATCCAAAAACACTTCACTACCCGAAGTACGTGCTTCATAAATTGATTTGGCTACAATATGACGAGGGGCCAAGTCAAAAAATGGCGGTTCATTCCCCATTAATCTTTCTCCGTTACCTTTATATAGGACTGCGCCAGCCCCTCTTACAGCTTCAGAAATTAATCCTTTACATGCACCATTTACGTGGAGCAATGTCGGGTGGAATTGTACAAATTCCAGATCTACTAATTCTGCCCCTGCACGATAAGCAAGTGCAAGTCCATCTCCAGTAATAGACGATTCATTTGAAGTAGATTTGTATAACCCACCCATTCCACCTGTTGCAAGGACGATGCTTTGTGCGAAGTATTGGTAGTTTTTACCTTCTTGGCTTTTTGACCGAATCCCAATGCATCTATTGCTCGTCGGTGACATGATACATTCGTAGACAAATTGATTTTCAATGACTTCAATATTATCGTTAGTTGTCGTCTGTAAATGGGCCATCACATTTTTGCCAGTTGCATCCCCACCACTATGAACAATTCGTTTACGCGAATGGGCGCCTTCCATACCAAATCGGATGTCACCTTCCTCATTCAAATCGAAGGGAACCCCCTCGTCTATTAAGGACTGAATTAACGCAGGGCCATTTTTAACAAGGGCCTCTACTTCTTGCGCTTTTTGAAATGAACACCCTGCTTGAATGGTGTCTTCATAATGCAATCGCCAATCATCATCATTTGACATCGCAGCCGCAATGCCACCTTGCGCTTTAAAGGAATTATTCTTCTCTTTAGTTAATTTCGTAATGATCAATACCTGCTTATTCTTGTCCAGATGTTTGGCTAATTGAAATGCTGAAATGCCGCTTCCGACAATAATACAGTCATATGATTTCACGTAAATCCTCCTCAAGCACCTAACTGTCTTGACACCTATCTTTACATAACTTTAGAAATATGACAAGATGAATTTAGTCTGAACTTTTTAGAGGAGGTATTTCACATGCATTATTTTGATTATGCAGCTTCAACCCCTTTACACCCACAAGCCGCAAAAGTGTATGAAAACTTTTCGCAGCATTGTTACGGAAATACGACAAGTCTTCACGAAATTGGCAGTGAAGCAAAAAACATCGTGACCTACTGTCGAAACCAGTTTGCCAGTCGTTTAGGCGTAGATGTCGAGGGCATTTATTTCACAAGCGGAGGGACCGAAAGTAATTTACTGTCTATTATTTCACTCGCAAAAGCGAACCAACATAAAGGCAAACACATCATTACGACGCTAGGCGAACACCCCTCTGTCGATTCTGCGTTTGAATACTTGGAAGACGATGGATTTTCAATTACTAAAATTCCTTTTATAAAAGAAGGAACTGTGGATCTAAATTTATTGGCGAAGGCGATTACAGATGAAACGATTCTAATCAGCGTACAGCATAGCAACCCAGAAATCGGTATAATTCAGCCCATTGAAGAGATTGCTTTACTGGCAAATACACATGGGATTCTCCTCCATAGTGATTGTGTGCAATCTTTTGGGAAAATTGAGCTTGAAAATATCGCAAAATGTGTCGATAGTTTAACGCTTTCTGGGCATAAGTTTTATGGACCAAAAGGAATCGGGATTGCCTACATTCATCCACGTCACCGAATTGTGCCTGTTTTTCCTGGGTTAATTCATGAAGCTGGTTTTAGAGGCGGAACACTCAATGTGCCTGCAATTGCAGCGATGTCGGAAGCACTCAGCCAACTTGAACCTACCATAGACCGTGAAAATTCTATGCAAAGTTTCCGTGATCTTTTCGTCTCCAAGCTGTCAACTTATCCAGAATTCTTCTCGATTTATAGTGCAACCAACAAAAAGAACCAACTGCCACATATTGTTGGGCTAAGAACACGCCAAACCGAGGGCCAACTCATGATGTTAGAACTAAACCGACACGGATATGCCATTTCAACAGGGAGCGCTTGCCAAGTCGGTCAACTTAACGCTTCTAAAATTATGATTGCGCTCAAAATTGAGCCAGAACAAGCAAAAGAGTTTATTCGTATTTCATTTGGGAAAAGCACAACGTTACATAGTGTCATGACATTAGCAGATCGGATGATTCAGATCCAACAACAATTACAAAGAACAAAAACATCTTCCCTTGTATCTGTGATAAAATGAGTAGCAAGATGAACATCAGGGGGCGAGTCATATGAGTATTAACGAAAAAGTATTAGGAACTGAAAGACGTAATTTACTAATTGAAACACTGAAAAAAGCACAGGCTCCGATTCCAGGAAGAGAATTAGGAGAACGCACAAATGTCAGTCGACAAGTGATCGTCGGCGATATCACGTTATTGAAAGCAAAAGGCGAACCGATTATGGCAACGAGTAGAGGCTATCTATACATACATCCTCAAGTTGACCCTAAACAAATAGAGAAAATCATTGTTTGCGCCCATACACCAGAGCAAGCTATGGAAGAACTTAACATTCTAGTAGATCACGGCATCACAGTAAAAGATGTCAAAATTGAACACCAAGTATACGGAGACCTTACTGCTTCTGTGATGGTTTCCAACCGGTATGAGGTGGAAAAGTTCATCCAAAACATTGAACAAAAAAATGCAGCATTCCTTCTAGAATTAACAGATGGCATTCATCTCCATACAATTATTGCCAGTCATCCAGATGAAATCAAAAGTGCTGAAAACGCGTTAAGAAAAGCTGGGATTCTTGTGGAATAAAAAATGCTGAAGATCGAGTATCTCTACTCTTTCTTCAGCATTTTCCTTTTTAAATACGCGTTGCTTTTCGGTTTTGATAGTATATTAATTGGTCAATCCATTTACCGCCTTCATAAAAGAATTGTTCTCGCGTACACTCGTACTGAAAACCACTATTTTCTGCTAACTTTTTGGAAGGTTCATTGTCCACGTTAATATGTAATTCAATCCGGTGGAAATTCAATGTAGAGAAAAACAATTTCACGGCTGCCTCTACACTTTCTTTCCCGTATCCTTGCCTAAAAAATTGATTGTGAATGCTATAACCCATCATCGCCCAATTATAATCCATCCTTAATATCGGGACGAGTTCCACATTACCGATACTCATGCCATCTTCTTTTCTAAAAATACCGAGTATATATAATTCGTCTCTTTCAGCTTCTTCTCTAAACTCTTCAATCCAATCAATAAACCATTCCTTTGTATATTGCCAAGAATCTGGGTCATACCCTTCATCATATTTATGTTGTGAGGGCAGTCGATCATTAAAGCCTTTTGCCCATTCTTGATAATCTTCTTGTTTAAAAGGCCTCAAAATGAGTCGTTCTGTTTCAATTGTTAATTCTTTCATCTCAATATTCTCCTTTACGAATCCGAATTCAATTTATTTCATCCTAAAACTTTATTGCTACAACATCACACGTCCCTTTTAGTTGAAGCGTTCTCAAACGATGATAAGTTATGGTACGCTAAGCTAAGTACAGTTTTACAAACTATTAAATCTGATGGAGCTGACAAAATGATTGATTTTACTATTGAAGAACTTAAAAATGGGTATGTTGCGAAAGATTTTTCACCCGTAGAAGTTACACGCACGCATTTAAAACGAATTGAAGAAATGAGCGAATTAAATGCTTTCATTACAGTAACCACCGAACAAGCACTTAAACAAGCTGAGATTGCCGAGAAAAAGTATTTAGCAGGTGTGCAAACTGGATTGCTTGAAGGGATTCCTATTTCTTATAAAGACAACATCTACACGAAGGGAATCAGAACAACAAGTGGTTCAAAAATCGAAGAAAATTTTGTCCCAACTGAAAACGCAGGGATTGTCTCAAAACTACAGCGTGAAGGCGCCATTACACTTGGTAAAGTCAATATGCATGAATATGCTTTTGGGATTACATCCAATAATCCTTTTTATGGTGCAGTTAAAAACCCTTGGCATACTGCCTATACGCCAGGTGGTTCAAGTGGTGGATCAGGTGCTGCTGTAGCGGCTTCTTTAGGGCTTGCCTCTATTGGAACTGATACCGCTGGTTCCATTCGAATTCCAGCGGCGTCAACGGGAATCGTCGGCTTGAAACCAACGCACGGCCTGATTGACGCTTCAAATGTTAGACATATTTCTTGGTCTCTTGATCATGTCGGGCCGCTTACAAAGAACATGCGCGACCTCGGGAGTATGATGGACGCAATGACAGGTGAAAATTATTCAGCTGCACTGACAACTGATATTCGAGGACTGCGTGTCGGCGTACCTAAAAATTACTTTAACGAGCACATCGAAAATAACGTTTCAGAACTTTACATGAAAGCACTGGGCAACCTAGAAAAACTAGGCGCGATTTTAATTGAAATCGATATTCCCTTTTCACCAGAAGATCTTGCACTCTCTTTCAGTATAGGAATCGCTGAAGCTGGACTGGTACATGAAAAGTCTATTACAGATGCCCTCTATTCATTTGGGGATGATGTGAAAGCTTCCCTTGAATCCAGTCATTCTATTACAGCGTTGGATTATATGAAAGCGTTAAAAAGAAAGGAAACACTTTTCACTGCATTCGAAGCGGTCTTTGCATCAGTGGATGTCATTGCGACACCAACCATGCCCGATACAACTAAAAAAATAGGCGAAGAAATGTTTTCAATTAACGGAATTCAAGATAGTACATTCAATATGATGATTCGTTTGCCTGCGGTGTTTAACTTAACTGGTCAACCAGCGCTATCCATCCCTTGTGGAGTTGGGCCAAACGGATTACCAGTTGGTTTACAATTAGCCAGTGCAGCATTTAACGAGAAAGTGCTTATGAAAACTGGCTTCGCATATGAAGAAGCATACTTGCGTGAATTTTATCAAGAACGAGATGCGAAAATCAATACGCCCAACTAACATGATTTAATTTAATAATGACCTTACTCTGCGACAACGACATTACTTATTGTTCGGGAACGGTTCAACTCGACGATAGGTTGTGCTGATGGCGCAATAAAATCCTATGATGAAATTGATTGAACATAGATAGAACGATTGACTTTTAACAGAGCGTTAAGAATGCGTTTCTTTTTGTTTAAAGCGCATCGCTTATGGGAAAAATGAAGGAAATGATTCATTTAGTATGATTCTCCAACCTCATCTGTTAATTGTGTAAGAAAGACTTTCATAAAATCATGACGTTCTTCAGCTAATCGTCTGCCTTCCTTTGTCACCATTAACTCTTTCAGTAACAGAAGTTTCTCATGAAAATGCGTTACGGTCGCTGTTTCTTTCGTTCGATATTCTATTTCGGACATATGCTTGCGTGCATTTTCTTTATGCGCATATAACTTTCGTCCCCTGGCACCACCGAAAGCAAAAGCTCTTGCAATACCGATTGCGCCCATTGCATCCAATCGATCTGCGTCTCTCAAAATGGCGCCTTCGATAGAAGTGAGGTCATTAGAATTTCCACCGCTAAATGAAACACTCTTTATACTCGCCAACACTTGTTGAGTAAGTGTTTCATCTGCACCGATTGACTTAAGTATTTCTTCAGCAGTCACAGATTGAGGTGTAGTATATTTTGGATCTTCAATGTCATGAAGAATCACGCCTAGCATGACAACATGTTTATCCGCTGTTGGTTCTGTCGCTAGAATATCTCGTGCGTTTTTCATAACGCGTTCAATATGATCCACATCATGACTTGCGTCAAAATGCGCATAAATTTTATAAGCTGCTTTTTGGCAAGCCAGTATCAACTTTTCCATTAAATCACTTACTTTCTGTTTTTTTCGAACAATCCGTCATTGTGCTCTGTTACTTTAACATAACATTGACGGAGTATGTCGATTCATGTATAGTTAAGCCATCCAGACACCATTACGGATGACATTGAAAGACTGAGGAGGAGCGCATATGTACCAAGGTAAAGTGAAATGGTTTAGCAATGAAAAAGGCTATGGGTTCATTGAGGCAGATGACGGAGAGGATGTATTCGTCCATTTTACTGGCATTATTGGAGATGGCTTTAAGACACTCGATGAGGGTGAATCAGTATCCTTTGAAATATCGGATGGAAACCGCGGACCTCAGGCGGCCAATGTCACTAAAAGTGAAAAAGTATAATGATTCAAAACATCCCACTGGTGATTCGTTACCTGTGGGATTTTATTTAGGAAATTTATTCATCTCATTGCCTAAAAAACGTAATTGGTCGCCTACCGTGCAACCAGTTATACAGAATTTATGTGCAGCGGTTTTCCCTTTATCTTGTGCGAGTTGTCGTTTTAAAAAACAACCTTCACAGTATGTGTCAATAACTGAGTCGATTTCATTCATAATCATTATTTTGTCCATCTGGTCCTCCATTCCCCCCTATTCTAATCTTCTTTGAAAATAGTTGCAAGTTCAGTCAATTTCATAATAGGGTTTTATTGCTACGCCACCACAATATATAGTCGGGTTGAAACGTTCCCGTACAATATGTTGTGTCGTCGTAGCATAATAAGGTCATTATGAAATTGACTCAGTTAGCTTACACTTATAAAACGCATGTAAAATAATGAGGTGAACCAGATGATTGAATTATTTGTAGACGGTGCAAGTGCAGGGAATCCAGGGAAAAGTGGCATTGGTATTTTCTTTAAAGGGGAAGGACACCATGTCAAAATATCTGAGAAAATCGCGCCTACAGATAACCACACTGCAGAATTCCAAGCACTGTTACGCGGTCTAGAAGAAGTATCAAAACGATCAAATGAAATGGTATGGGTACGTTCCGATTCTCAAGTTGTCGTCGATGCTGTAGAAAAAGCATTCATCAAAAATATTAACTATAAACCCTATTTGGCAAAGATTCTTGCCATCACGAAGACTTTTGATTTCTTTTTTATCAAATGGATCCCAAGTGAAGAAAATCGAGCAGCAGATGCACTTGCAAAAGCGGCTATTCATAAAAAAGACTGAAGTTCCGCGTTCTCACGGACTTCAGTCTTTTCTTATACTTTCATAAAGCACACTGTCTGCTCTGCTACATCATATAGAAGCCATTCTTGATCTTTCACAACAGCCCCAACGTTTACCAGCACATTTGGCCCAGACACATCATAAGGGACTCCGAATTCAGGCGTAATTCTGACGTCGTCTATGAAGAGTTCAGAATGGTGACTATGACCGTAAAAAACAGGAGACTGATTGACATCTGCATGAATGAGTTGCCAAGGATCTCCCCCCCACGCCCACTGGTGGCCATGAATCACTTGTGCATGCCCAAGTTCTATAGTTTCAGGGAGCATCTTAATCTTCTCTCTTAATGGATCTTCTGTTTCAGTAATCATGAGAATTCGTTCTTCTTGATTTCCTTGAACAGACTCGAAAGTTAATAGTTCTGTGAAACCTTTTGGAATGAGCATCACTTCGGCTAAGCTTGTGAACTTTTCATTAGGAATATTTCTCTTGCTAATGGTACATTCAAATAAATCACCTAAACCGATTTTAATTGCTTCTGGCGCTATCTCTGTTATATTCGCTAAAACTTTCTCTAAATCTTCTTTTGCCGAATGAATATCTCCCAGTATTGCGTATTTCAACTCATCACACTCCAACATTTTACACGATTTATACAAACGAACTACTCTACCTCAGCATCTTCTTTTGACACCCAATCGCTATAACTTCCCACATAAAGTCTACTGTTATCATACCCATAATGCGCAAGCATGGCATATAACGGAGAAGCAGTCACGCCGCTTCCACAATAAACAATTAGTTCTTTTCCACCTTTTGCAATCTCTGCTAATTGTTGCGCTGTCGTTTCATCAAATCGGTATTGCCCTTCTGATTTCAACAGCTCCCAATCAAAATTGATAGCGCCAGGAATATGACCCGCAATCGCGTCCAATGGTTCTGTCTCCCCGCGGTAACGATTTGCAGCACGCGCATCCACCAATAAACCAATATTTTCTCCAGTTACTACCTTTTCTACAAACGCCCTTGAAGCATAAATTTCATCTTGCCATATGGGATTAACCGCTGTCCGAATAGGTTTTGAAACCTTTGAAGTCGTTGGAATGCCAAACTGCTTTATTTCTTCAAAGCCTTCTTTTAAAATAGAAGCATTTTTAAAACCAGCATATTGTAAAAACCACCAGGCACGCGTCGCAAATGGATTTCCGCCATCATCATATATAAGGATTGCATCAGATAATTCTAAACCACTAGCGCGAAGCAATTCAACAATGGCTTTTTTCTCAGGCATCGGCTGGCGACCATCTGATTTACTTAAGTCAGATAAATCATCATTCAAATCCCAATGCACGGCATTTACAACATGGCTTGCTCCATATTTCTCCTTACCCAATTCCACTGACTTTAACGAAAATCTTGCATCAATCCACTTATACGCTTGATCGCCGATGTCCTTTACAGAAACGAATACTTTAGTCATTCAGACCAGCTCCTCTACTTGTAGTTTTTCATAGACAGTACGCCATTCTTCTACTTTATCATGCGCTTCTAATAATGTTCGTTCAGAATTAATTTGGTCGAGGCACTCTTTTAGTAAGTGTGCTTGTAAAGAACTCGCTTCTTGGTCAATCCATTTAATGACCCATTGCTCGAGTTCTTCTTTTACTTCATTTAAATGGCTTGCTGTATCATTTTTCAATAGTTCTTCTAAGTGTTCCTTTAATTTGTCACGATCCCCTTTTTCATAGAAAGCGCGTTCATTTTTAAAATGACGGTTCACCTTTTTATAAACGCTTGGCTCCTCAAAAGGGGGTTCAAATGACAACATGTCTCTGTCTGAAGGTTCATATAAAGTAGGTGCAAATGTCTCATCTCGTTGTTTAAGTGCCGCTGCTTCAACACGCTGGCGATCTTCTAACTGTTTTATAACGAATTGAAGCATTCGTAAATTCGTTACTTGCAACTCCTGTTTAACATCAAAACCTACCATATTCACAGTATCTTCTAGTGCCAATTGTAGCGCTTGCTGCGATGAATGGTTTACAAAGATTGACGGGTTATACCCCTCTTTAAAGAAGTCGTGAAAACGTAAGAATACCCGTTGTAAAATGTAATGTACCAACTCTGTTAATTCGTTGATCGCGTTTCGTTTCAATACGTCAGCAAACCCCACCGCGTATCTTTCACGAGAAAACTCTTCCAATCGTAGTAACTCTTCCAGTCTATCTGCCTTACGGGCCTGATTTAACTCAGTTCTTGAAATGAGCGAAGCGAGACGTTCAACCGTCTTCAACGTTTCTTCTTCTAAAGCTTGGACGGCTAGTTCTCTAAGGTCATGCTCAAGAAAGTAATGAAACGATTCTTCAAATGATGTCATATGTGGCTCTTCACGTTTTTCTAACTTTGCTTCCAGTGCTTCAATACTCGAAATTCCGTGAATGCGTGGATGACGGATTCCAAATTGTTGCAATTCTCCTGCTACAAATGACTTGACCTCATTCGCTTCTTCATCATTTTTAGCTAAGTCAATTGCATTCACAATAAAGAACATTTTATCAAGTTCAAAGGCATCTTT
Source organism: Sporosarcina sp. (assembly GCA_029263945.1). Lineage (GTDB taxonomy): Bacteria > Bacillota > Bacilli > Bacillales_A > Planococcaceae > Sporosarcina. The sequence goes on along the minus strand of JARIDM010000255.1, from coordinate 2,703 downwards.
CACACGACCTAATTGCACAAGGAACTCCCGATCTGCTCTTGCAAATGCGTGGTTGAAATAGGTAACAAAAAGAATGGCATCTGCATTGCGAATATAATCAAAAGCGACGTCCGTATGACGCGCATTAATGGAATCAGCACCTGGTGTATCAACAAGTGTAATGCCCTTTCTTGTTAATTCACAATCATAATAAAAGTCAATGGACTCAACAAAACAGCTTCGCTCTTCCTTCGCAACAAATTCTACAAATCCAATACGTTCAACGGTTAGTACCGTACCCAGCATCTGTCCATAAAGCTTATAGCCTTTTTTGAATGCTGTAATAAACGCTTTATGTACTTGAAGTCGGTCATCGACAAGAGGTGCACGAATTGCTTCATCTGCTTTTTCAAATGCCTCTTCTAACGTCGTCACAATAATTCCGAGCGCTTCAAACGAACGTGTCACATCTTCCGTCATGCGCACAACTGATTTTAGGACAACATCCGCTGTTTCATTTTTATGCGTTGCGGATATAGGTCGGATTCGGTTAATTGTTGCAGTTGTTGGATTTGGGGATACTGGCAAAATTTGTTCCCCTATCAAAGCGTTCGAAAAAGAGGATTTCCCCGCACTAAAAGCACCAAACAACGCTACTGTGAATTCCTGTCCATTTAGCCTCTCTGCCTTTGCTTGTAGAAAGTCAGCCATCCCCGTAAAACTCGGGATTTCACGAACAGTCTTCGAGACATGAGCAGCACGTTCTGCGATTTCTACAGCTCTTGAATCTTTTCTCACTTCTACTTGTTCAGCTAGTTGCGTTGTAACTTGTTCAATCTCAGGCGTATGCTCTTCTATAAATTCTGTGAGCTCATGAACCTCTTCCGTGTTCCACTGCTCTAGTAAGGCCGAGCGTCCTTCAACGATGAAACTTGTCGGATGGGCAATGGCTTGATCTACTTCTTCGAGCTTTCTGGTTAATTCTTCAATACGAATTAAGCTATTTACTTTTCCATTGAGTAAAGCAACTTTTTCTCTTAACATTTGAGTAGATTCACTGCCATAGGTCTTTAAAGATTCTGCTACAGCTAACTTCCATTCTTCCGTTAATTCGCGGTAGGCAGATAATATATTCGTTTTCATTTGTTTTGCACAGTTTAATACGGTATCTCCCGTCATGACATCTGGAACATTAAATTGACTGACGAGTGTTTCAAAAGGAATCGTTAGCACTAAAGCATCTACAGCGAGTGAACGTTCATCTGTCAATAAGCCCGCTTCTTTCAGTGCTTTTTTCATTATCAATCTTACGTGTACCTCAATTTGCGTATGAATCAGTTGTTGAATATTTTCCTCAAATGCTTTTTTTCGTGTAACACGTTCCTCGCTGGTTTTTTTAGAACCAAATAGAAACCCTATCTTAAATCGGCTTGAAAGAGATTCTAAATAACTTTTTAATAAATCTCGTGTTTCATAAGGGGTTATCGAAGCATTCTGAATCAGTTCATTGCGCGCCCTATCAAAACGACGTGTAAAAGCGTCGTCCGTGTAAAGCGATAATGTTTTCTCAGCTTCCAATACTTCTTCCTGAAACGTTTCTCTTTTCCCAAGTTCCTCTTCTTTTAAAAAAGCGGACGCACTTTCGATTGCTTCGTTAATCTCTTCTTTTAAAAAGTGTTTGTGTTCATCTTTTAACTTGACCAATGCTTGTTTTGCATTTTCTACAAAATTCATTTTCCAATTTTCCATTGAACCATCCACAATACGTTTTACCTGTTTGAAATCATTATGGATATGTTCATGGTCGACTAAGGATGTGTAAAATATCCCTTTTGGTTTTACACCCCACATGTTAAATGAGGCCGCAACTGACTGTTTAAATTCTTCAAAAGACAGTTCAACATCGCGGTGTTTATCAATTTGGTTAATGATCAGGTACACGTTTGGATTATAGCGCATAAGCTCTTTTGTAAAACTAAAATTCATTTCCGATTGAACATGATTATAATCCATTGTGTAAAACACGAGGTCTGCAAGGTGAAGTGCAGACTCTGTGGAAAGCCTATGTGCATCATCTGTAGAGTCAACACCAGGTGTATCCATTACCGTAATCCCTTCTGGTAACGTCGATTGTTGATGTCCGATTTCAACGAGTGAAACCGCAGCGCCGTCTTTACTAAAGGCTTTTACGGCTTGTGAAAATCCATGGCCTTCATATATTGCTGATCGTCCATCTGTTAAATGTATGATCGCATGGTCATCAGACGCTTTTTTTACTTTAACAATATTTGCGCTCGTAGGAATCGGACTTGAAGGAAGTAAATCACCACCCGTTAAGGCATTGATCATCGATGACTTTCCTGCTGAAAAGTGCCCTGCAAAACCAATCATATATTCTTTTTTATGTAATTTTTCTCCTAGTAACATCAGTTTTTCAAATCTTATCGGGTCCTTATTTATCTCAAAAACCTTGCCAAAAGTTGCTGCTCTTTCTATCACTTCTTTCAATCCTGTTTCAAAAGTAGACATGGACTTTTCGTTCCCTTCTTCTATTACTTTACCTATCATACCATTTTTAATTGTTCATAATTGTGTCAATTTTATAATGACCTTATTCTGCTACACAACCCGATTGTGAAATTTAATAATGTAATTAATTTCACGATTTGAACATTTGCCTTTTACACATGACCTTACTCATGGTATGATTGACCTACCGTTGTA
>JARIDM010000193.1 GCA_029263945.1 Sporosarcina sp. | reverse complement strand
TGCTATAACGACACAACATACAGCTAGAGAACGCTTCGACTCAACTATATGGTGTGCTAGTGTCGCAATAAAACCCTATTATTAAATCGATTGATTGGTATATTTTTTAATGACATGGATGGAGGTTTGATAAATGCTTCTAAGATACTCTTCCTTAATTATGATTTGTTTTTTTATATTAACTGGTTGTAATATCGAAAATGAAAATGTTCACGAAGGGATTGATAACGAAAAAAAAACGCCGATAAGTGAAGACTTAACTGATAAAGTTTCATTAGAAGAGAAGATATTGCCTCCTAAATTTAGCATAACAAGTTTTAAAATGGAGTATATTTCCAAAGATAAAACCTTACTATTTTTAATAGATTATGAAATTGATGTTGAACTATATAATATCCTCCAAAGCAAAGATCAGCAAATGTACTTCTCTCTTGAATATCCAGAGAGCTTGTTTCTTATTCTTGGCAGTACGAATAGTCAATTAATGATGGCAGAGAAACCTAAAAGCAATAACACTAAATACCAAGTTCAGTTTAAAGTTAACAAGGATTTATCAAACAAAGACTTAGAGGTCATCAACGATAACATTTCTGGATTCAATTTAATTATTGCAGACAAAGATAAGGATGCAATTGCACATTATATTGATTTAAATGGATTTAACGACTTTGGTCCAGACACCTCAAATTCGATTCATAATCGTAATGGGAAGTAAGAAAGTTCATACGTTCAGATTATAGGGTCAGCCAGTTATTTTGGTTGGCCTATTTTTAATAAGTTTCATGCTGAAAATAACGATGCTGGAAGTCCCCGCTGGTGGAGGGAATCGGTTGGTTTGCAAAACCTAAGAAATTTGGTGCTTTTGTCGGCATAAAATTAGACTTCATCACACATAAGCTAGAGTTCAATCAAATCCGCGTCCCCCATAGCATATTTTCACCAATTGCTATACATAATTCAGCTGTGTTCACCCCTTACAAAATTAAATAGCCAATCCATGCTAGTAAAAGTCCACCGCCATAGGTAATCACCGCGTAGCTGATTGCTTTCCTTTTCTCATGATGCCACAATTCTATCAATTCTTTATGTAATGTCGAAAAAGTGGTCAGTGCACCTGCAAGTCCAGAGGCTAATAAAAGCACCCATATAGGAGAAAGTCCCGAACCGAACACCAAACCAATGAGAAAGGCACCTAGTAAATTGACAACAAGCGTACCGTAAGGAAACTTTTCTTGATTCATTTTCTTGGATAACCCATACCGTAGGATTGCCCCGATAAAACCACCTAAACCAATCATCGCCATTTCAAGCAGTGTCATGTTCGCACCAGCTTTCTCCCAAGAAAGTTTCCAAATAAACCTGCGCTTACCCCACCGATAATGCTTAGCGTAATATAGCTGATTGCTAAAAAGCCTTGTCCATTTTCAATCAGTAAAATCGTTTCCATGCTCAGCGCTGAAAATGTTGTAAAAGAACCCAAAAACCCGACTGCGATGATATCCTGAAACTCTTTTATAACGTTTAATTTTACAAAAGCACCTGTGATAACATAACAAAGTAGAAAGGTACCCACGAGATTGACGAAGAGGGTGCCAATGGGAAATCCAGAAACTAGCGGGATCCACTCACCAATACTTACGCGTGTCATCGCACCGACTGCGCCTGTTATACCGATTAATAACAGTTTTTTCATAGGTCCACTTTTTCTAGTAATCCAATTTTCAACACAGTGTCAACATCAAGTTCTTTTTGCATCTTATCAAACTGAATGGTTAACTGATTATTAACCAAAGCCGTGATTTCCCCTTGACCAAAAACACGGTGAATGATCTGTAAACCAACGACCAATTCTGTGCTATCCATGATTCCTTTAGGGTTAATTGGAATGCCTGGATTTGTAAATGATGTTGGTTTGTTAGGTAATTGGTTCTTCACTTCTTTGGAACCTAGTAACAGCCCCCGTACTTCGTTAAGAAACAAAGAATCCTCTTTCGATTTTCCATTATCTTGTTGAAAGGAAAGAAGCTCCAATCGTTCTTTTGCACGTGTCATGCCGACGTAAAAAAGACGACGTGCTTCTTCCAACGCTTCCATATTGCTTTCATCTTCTTCAGAAGGAATAATCCCTTTCTGTAAATCAATCATAAAGACACGTCTAAATTCAAGCCCTTTTGCGCTATGAAAAGTTGAAAGCGTGACTGCATTTTCTGGGGGATTAAATTTAGCATTCTGTACAGCTTGCTCAAGTTCTTTCAGCTGATTGGCGAACTCGATCATCGTGCGCATCGGTGTCGCAATCCCTTCAAGGGTATCGAGTATTTCAGTTAAATGTTCAAATCTAAAACCAAACTTTTCTGCTCGACTTTTTAGTGCCGCCTCATAACCCAAATCATGACGAATGAGTTGAATTACGCGCAGTGGACGCATATCTGGGATGACTTCATATCCTTTTTTATACGATTCAAGTTTTTTTATTTGTCGGTCTTGTAAATCTACCGTTCGAATAAAAGCATCAAACACATTGCCCGCTGTTTGACTTTTTTCAAACTTTGTCACCATACTACGTGACACGAAAACATTCATCTTTAAAATGATTTTCGAAAAAACATCTTTTCTTTCCAGGTTAAAGCTTAAACGCATGAAATTCAATATATCCTCTACTACCCAATGCGTGAAAAATTTATCATCTGCGTCCTTCATATAAAAAGGAATCCCACGACGGTGAAGTTCACTGACATACATGGTCGAGGAAGAATTGTTTCGGAAGAGAATCGCAATATCCTGTAGTTCTTTTTCTGCAAGTAATTCATAGGTTATGTAAGCCAATTGGCTGTTCGGGTCTTCGACTTGCTTTAATACAATCGGACTCGCTGAATCGTTTTTTGTATACATTTCTTTTAAATAACGTTTTTTATTTCGTTTGATGAATTTTGCAGTTGTTTCTACGATTTCTTTAGACGAACGATAATTTCTTTCCATCATTAAAATCGTGGCATCTGGATACACTTTTTTAAATTCAAGTAAATAAATAGGGTCTGCCCCCCGCCACGTATAGATCGATTGGTCATCATCTGCCACCACACAAAGATTGCCGTGATGCGCAACAAGATGCTCAATAATTTTATGTTGTACAAGTGATGTATCTTGACTCTCATCTGTGAGTAAATAATCGAATTTATTTCGAAAGTGTGCAGCAAGGTCTTCATCCAACCGAAGTGCCTTCTCTGCCATGACCAACATATCGTCAAAATCGACCAATAATTGGCCAGGTGTTTTCGTTTTATATTGTTCATACTTATGAGCGATTCGCCCTGCTTGCTCCACGGGTCCTTTTAACTCTTGCCACTTTGCTTCGGGAATCATTTCATTTTTTATTGAACTAATAAAAGTTGCAAGGCTTCCTAGCTCATCATCTGGACAATCATCGTTCAACACTTCTTTATAGATGGTTTTTAATATAAAAGATTTTGTCATCGATTTAGGCCCATTGCCGCCGCCTTCGATTAACTCGAAATTAACGCCTTCTTTTTCCATATATGTACGTGCAATCATAAATGCCAAACTATGGATAGTCGAAAAGTCGACCGTTGGTAATGCTGGAAAGAAACGCGCAAAACGTTCAGTCATATCTGCCGCTGAAGCTCTACTAAATGTAATGGCTTTTATGCGTTTAGGATTCACTCGTTTTTCTTCAATTAGATAACCAATTCGCATAATCATCGTGGTTGTTTTACCAGAACCTGGACATGCCAATAAAAGCAAAGGTCCTTCCGTTTGAAGAACCGCTTGCTGTTGCACCTCATTCAATTCGATGCCTAACGTTTTCTTTTTACGTTCGAAAAAATCACTCATAGGGATTGTAGCTCCTTCAACTTACACTCTCTTTAATTTATCATACAGAGGTGCAAATTGTAACTCTGCACAAGTCCGCTTAAAATCAAAAAAACATGCAAAGAATAAGTCACCTTCCTCTTTACATGTCTACAAAAGTTTCCTTCTTATTTAAAATGATGCAATGCGGTGAAGCTTTGATGTAATGCGATTGCTAAAAAGAAGAGTAAAACAACTAAAATTACCCATGTATTTTCATATTGTTTATTTTTAATCACACGATAAATGGTAACACCTAAGACTAGAAAAAGAACCATAATTCCAATAATCGATAGTAACAATAGAATGAAAAATAGAATGTTTTCCCCCTCCAATTGTATATCGTTTCTTCTTATTCTGAACCAGTTTGTTCTTTTACATACACTACTTAGGAATTCCGATCGATTTCAGCGGATAGAAACGAAAAGACACTTTACCTATAATTGACGCTTCACCTATGAAGCCAATCGAACGACTATCTGTACTATTTCTACGGTTATCACCAAGCACATAGTAATAGCCCTTTGGAACTTCGACTTCAAAGTTTTCTGTTAACTTCTGTCCTTCATAGATTTCTTTCATATTTTCTTCAACATAAGTTTCTACGTGTTCTTCTCCGTTAATGTATAAATGATCATCCTTCATCATCACAACATCGCCTGGCAGCCCGATGACACGTTTTATAAAATCAGCTTCAGAATTAGGTGCGTTAAAAACAATCATGTCGAACCGATTGATGGTATGCATTTTTGTAATGACAAGTCGATGATCATGTTCAAATGTAGGCTTCATAGATTGTCCAGAGACGGTAACAGGGGTATATACAAATTGGCGGATGAGCACGGCAAGTACAAAAGCAATGACAACTGATTTTATCCACGATCGCATTTCCGCTTTCTCTTTCCCACTCATCTCAATCCCCACCATTCTGAACTTTTATCTTTATTTTAACATAAATCCATCCCAAAAATGGCGTAAAGAACAGTTTTCCTTTCTTTCAATTAAATCGGAACACCCTGGGAATCTATCTACAAAACCAACATCGGCCATTTAATTATTATATGGACTTTACGCCTCATTCATGTACAAATCTTTCGGATAAAAGGCAAAAAGAGCACTATCCTCCCCTAGGCGACTTAAAAAAAGTGAGGACAGCACTCGATTAAGGCTATATGCATATGCTTTTTATAAACTGTGTATATCTTTCTCTCACACGCTCTTATTTTATATTTATATGTGAAATTTGATAATAACCCGCAGCATCGATGACAATTGTATAATTCTTTTTCTGTTCAAAAAGAGTTGACTCACCGTCGTAGGAAACAAATTCAAATACTTCATATGTAGAGACAACTGCACTGTCTTCTCCAATTCTGACATCTGTAACTGTATTCTCTATAAAATCAAAATACACCCCTTCACCAGAAACCTCTCGCATATACGCATATAACGCATTATATGCGGTACTTCCAGGGTAGAGCATATCCTCAATCCAATAAAAATCCTCTTCATACAACGCTTGTTCATAGTTGTCACGAAAATCGAGTACAAATTCTGCTACATCTTCTTCGACAAAATAATAACTTTCACCATTTTCCTCATAATCGTAGTCGTAGTCATCATAATAGGCATCGTAGTCATAGTCTCCCCAAAACTCATCAAAATACGAACGTATTTTGTCGCCTAATGTCTGGTCCTCATAAACATATTCACCATAAGCATCAAATAAACTTGCAACCTCATGTTCGCTCATTGGACTTTCTACCCATTGATCAACAAGATTTAATAAACTATACATAGGGATTGAAAAACCAAAGCTCGTATTGCCAGTGTACAGCAACGAATTGACGCCAATGACTTTACCCGTTTTTGCATCTATTAATGGCCCACCGCTACTGCCTTGGTCAATTTGAGCATCGATTTGATAAACATTTTCGTAAATAAAATCGTAGTCAATGTCTCTTCCTATACCCGTCAAATAACCAATCGTAGCCGTATTTTCAAATCCTTGAGGACTTCCAATCGCGATAACTTCTGAGCCAACAACCGATTCATTTAGTTCTATTTCTAAGGGTCTTTCTTTCACATAATCTTTTGCGTGTAGTAAAGCAACGTCATGCTGGTCTGATATGCCAATCACTTTAGCAGGTGTATCTTGACCCTCCGAATTTCGAACGATCACATTTGTATACCCCGCAACTACATGGGCATTGGTGATGATAAAGCCACCCTTTTTATAAAGAAAGCCAGACCCCAATGATTCATCTGTGAAAATCGTAAAGACTTTAGGCATCGATTCTTTAATAATTGTTGTTTTTTCTTTTTCATCAGAACTTAACTCAATTTGTTTTCCTTCACTATTTTTGACAACCTTTTCAATTTCTCCAGACGGCGAATTGTCCGTAACGGAGCGAATGTTCGTCGATGGCCAAATCTGAAAAAGTGTATAACTCACGCCAATTAATAGAATGCTGACAAAAACGAGGAGGTACATCCAGACTTTATTTGTTCGAAAGGAAGACTTAGGCACAGTAGGAACCTCTACTTGCCGTTTCATTATTTCGGCACCACATTTTATACAAAACTTTGCACTATCTCGATTTTCACTTCCACAGTTTCGACAAAACATACACACTCCCCCTAATTTAGTATTGGCAGCAAAATTGATATGGGTTTTCGTTCTGATTAATTCATTTTTAGATTCCCGAACTTTCTTAAACTTCTTATTACCCACACTATATCATAATTCTCGCGTCAATTTCATAATGCACTGAATTTTTTACAGCGGATTAATATACGGAAGAAATCAAGAAGCACATTTTAAAAAACGACATAAAAAAAACGCCGAATAGGGCGTTTTTAAACTTTTGATAAGACAACTTTTTAATGATTTCTGCGTGTTGTGAACAGGTTTCTTTTCTAACTTTTCAATACCATCATGCGCATCCTGCTGCATAAATCTACAACTCTTCTTTCAGACAATATACCCTAATGATCGCAGTGTTGTATGCATAAATGCCTCTGTATATAATAAGACTTCCTCTCGCTCTGGTTCTTGGTATATATCATGATAGAGGTCTTTCCATTCCTTATATTGAAATTCCGTCAAGTTTTGGTTCAAGAGCCACATTTTTGCAATTTTAGTTTCTATTATTTTATCCGCTCCTGCAATATGAAGTAGAATAGGTGTATTCGGAATAGACCCTTCAAAATGTGTGACCGATTTCATCAGCAGTTGTAATTCTCGATACCACCCAGCAGTTACGGTAGAATTATAATTTTTATCTTCATTGGCTTCTATATAAAGCTCCGCATTGCGGGTCAATAAATTAATCTCCAGTTTGTGGTTCACTTTAATCGATGAAGATATTTTTGTTAACACACTTGAATACTTAGCAGGTTGGTGGTTCAGTTGAAGCCACGGCGAGCTCAAAATAACGCCTGCACAGACAACTTCTTCCGTTTGTAATACATGCATCGTAAGCGTTGCGCCTAGTCCATGACCCATCACAAATAAAGGAAGCCCATCAGAAATCCCAACATCTAATAATTTCTTCACATAATTGACATATGTTTTAAATTTCTCGTCATGAATACCTTCACCTTCACTTGCACCATGGCCTGGCAAGTCACCCATCACTACATGAAAATTGTTGCTACGCAACTTTTGGATAAGCCAAGCATATCGGCTATGGTGCTCATAAGCATTGTGAACGATGACCACAACAGCTTTAGGGTGCCCCTCTGCTTCCCATTTCCACATGGACCATCCCTCCTTAGTTAGAAGTACTTTTGACAATATTTTACCCGAATCGTGTACAATAAAAACATAATCTTTATTAAGCTTTATTATACACTAGAAGAAGAAAAGAGGAGTTCACATGATTTATCCCTATAAAGACAAAACGCCTGTCATCGATCCTTCTGCATTTGTCGCAGACTATGCAACGATAACGGGTGATGTAACCATTGGTGCAAAATCAACAATTTGGTTCAATGCGGTTATTCGCGGAGACGTTTCCCCCGTAATCATTGGAGACAAAGTGAGTATACAGGATTTAAGTTGTTTGCATCAAAGTCCAAACCGTCCCCTCATCATTGAAGACGAGGTGACTATAGGACATAAAGTGACACTACATAGTTGCATCATTCGAAAAAATGCTTTAGTTGGCATGGGCTCAATTATTCTAGATGGCGCGGAAATTGGTGAAGGGGCGTTTATCGGTGCTGGCAGTTTAGTGCCCCCAGGGAAAAAGATTCCCCCCAATATGCTGGCACTTGGCTCCCCTGCAAAAGTTGTACGGGAAGTAACTGACGAAGACAGAAAAGACATGGCACGTATTGTCAGCGACTACGTTGAAAAAGGACAAGTTTACAAAGCTTTAGAAAAATAACTTCTACAACAATAAAAAGCGTTAGAAATGGCCTATCATCCATTTCTAACGCTTTTCTTTTACGAGCCGATAAGTTCTTTTAATCCTTGAACCTTATCTGTTTGTTCCCATGGCAGATCAACGTCAGTGCGTCCAAAATGCCCATAGGCTGCAGTCGCTTTATAGATTGGTCGGCGCAAATCGAGCATTTTGATAATGCCTGCTGGTCGAAGATCGAATAATTCACGAACGACTTCAACAAGGCGATTTTCGCTTACAGAGCCTGTCCCGAAAGTATTGATCGCAATAGATACAGGTTGTGCCACACCAATCGCATAAGCAAGTTGTACTTCACAACTCTTTGCTAACCCAGCAGCCACAATATTCTTCGCAACATAACGCGCTGCGTAAGAAGCAGATCGGTCAACTTTTGTTGCATCCTTACCAGAGAATGCGCCGCCCCCGTGACGGGCATAGCCCCCGTATGTGTCGACGATGATTTTACGACCTGTAAGCCCTGCATCCCCTTGTGGTCCGCCAATTACAAAGCGGCCAGTCGGATTAATAAAGTATTTCGTCTCCGCGTCAATTAACGCTGTTGGAACAACTGGTTCTATGACATACTTTTTAATATCTTGTTGAATTTGTTCAAGCGTTACATCTGGATCGTGTTGTGTAGAAATCACAATTGTATCGATACGTAACGGTTTATCAAACTCATCATATTCTACAGTCACTTGCGTTTTACCATCTGGACGTAAATAAGCAAGAATCTCTTCTTTACGAACGGTTGCTAGTTTATGAGAAAGCTTATGTGACATACTAATCGGAAGTGGCATCAGTTCTGGTGTTTCGTTACAAGCATAACCAAACATTAACCCTTGGTCACCTGCACCAATTGCATCGAGTTCTTCATCTGACATCGATCCTTCTCTTGCTTCAAGCGCATTGTCTACCCCTGCTGCAATGTCAGCTGATTGTTCATCAATCGCTGTTAAGACTGCTGATGTTTCACAGTCAAAACCATATTTTGCATTGGTATACCCTATTTCTTTCACTGTTTCACGAACCACTCTTGGAATATCAACATAAGTAGAGGTTGTAATTTCACCTGCGACTAGAACAAGTCCTGTCGTAATTGTTGTTTCGCACGCAACGCGAGCGTTTGGGTCTTTTGCTAAGATGGCATCCAAAATGGCATCCGAAATCTGGTCACACATCTTATCTGGATGGCCTTCTGTTACTGACTCTGACGTAAATAGACGTCGATTTGACATGTTATTTCCTCCTTATATCCTACGAGATTGATACGGTACTCATTTTCCCATGTTAAGCCCCATTCCACGCAGTTTAACTGCGCAAAATAGTCCATAGAACAACTACGAGCTTTGTACACGAGGATAAAGGGCAATGATATAAAAAAGCCTTTCTCTCACGTAAATACATGAGGAAAGGCATAATTTTTTAAGCACCCTTCACTCTTATCATGCAAGGATTTTCACCTTGTATCA
>JARIDM010000077.1 GCA_029263945.1 Sporosarcina sp. | reverse complement strand
CATTTAGTACAACATCCTTCAGTAAATTCCGCATGGTTGCCACTGTCTTGGAAGACCATATTTCTGCTCGTTCTTTTGGCCATTCATATAAAATGTTGCCCTCTTGGTCCTTGACCGCACGGATTGCGTGGGCAGGGGCATAGTCACCGTCGATAAAGCTCGTATAAGCATCTGCAAGCTCAAGAGGGGTTACGCCTTTCGTTAGCCCACCTAGCGCAGCTGAATAGTTTTTGTCTTCGGGTACTATAGACTTAAAACGGAAGTGGGTTAGGTAATCAAAAGACAAATCTAGCCCAGTCATTTGTAATAAACGAACAGCTGTCGTATTATGGCTATGTCTAAATGCCTCTTTAACTGTTGTTGTCCCATAAACACCGCCGCCCACATTCCCAGGACAATAAGAACCAATACAGATGGGTCCACTGTTTACAGCCGTATTTTCCCCGTATTGATATTGTTCAAATAGAGGGCCATACACGAGTAGTGGTTTGAGCGCAGAGCCTGGTTGCCGAGCATTCTGATAAGCTCGGTGGAAATCTCCGTTTTTATAATCTTTACCGCCATAAACGCTCACAATTTCCCGCGTTGCATTGTCAATCACGACTGCACCTGCCTGTAACCCATTGGGATAGAGTAGTGAGTTCATGGCTTGCTCATCCTGTGATTGCTTTGCTTTATCCAATGCTGTTTCTAGCGTAATACCTGTACCTAAAATAGCGAGTGTACGTTCTTTTAAAGCGGCTTGAAGACTACTTTTTATTCCAGGATCACTTGCTTCTCGAATTTTTTGATTGAATCCTTCTGCTTCTCCGATTAACGCTTCAAGTTCAGTTAACACATAAGTGCTGTATACTGGCGCACTATTTTTTTTCTTTTTCACAGAAAGTTGAATAGGTGTCTGTTTATGTAGAGCCACTTCCTCGGTCGTTAAGTAGTTGTTTTTTTCTAGTGTATCGAGTAATCGTTCTTGTCTTTTTTTAGTTTCCTCGAAGTTATTCAATGGATTGTAAAGCGTTGGATTATTAGGAATTGCTGCGATAAATGCCATTTCTGCCTCATTTAGTTCGTTCAGGGGTCGACTGAAATAGTAAGTTGCAGCAGCACCAATTCCGTAAACTTGGTTTCCAAAGTACATTTCATTTAAATACATTTCAAGGATGTCTTCTTTTGACATGAGTTTTTCTAATTGCGCTGCGTAAAAAAGTTCGGTTAACTTTCTTTCGTAGGTTTTTTCAGTTGTCAAAAATTGCATGCGTATGAGTTGTTGTGTAATTGTTGAACCACCTTGTTTTAAAGCGTCAGTTTGTGAGTTCACAACAAATGCACGCATAATTGCAGCAATATTATAACCACGATGTATGTAAAAATCGTTGTCCTCACTTGCAAGAAACAGTTGCTGTGCATAAAGAGGGATTTCTGAAAGTGACAGCAGTTGTCTCCATTCAATATATTCTTCTGCGAAAACAACACCGTTTTGATCTTTTATCGTTACGGGACGATCGTGAACAGGCGATGTGAGTTCGACAGATTCTTGTAGTTTTTCATTAAAAGTACTGGCTTCTTTTATTTCGGAGACAATTTCGCCTTGAATGAGGACAAGTAACGGAATGGTTAACATGATGATGAAAAAGCCGATGAATTGTCGCAACGTCGAACCTCCTATTCTTAAAAAATGTACTAATAAAAGAATAGCACACTCTTATCATTCGAGTGTGCTAAATTTATTTTCTTTCTGTGGAGGGGATTGGTGTAGATGGTTGTTCTTCAGCGAGGAACTCTTCGAAATTTTGGACAGGTTTCCTGATTGCTGTGTAAAACAAAATGAAGCCAATAATAAATAAAGAGGCGGTGATGATAAATACAGGCGCAATACCAATGAAACCGCTAATTATTCCACCGAGCATAGGACCGATAATGTTGCCAAGAAACCTAAAACTTGTATTGTAACCCATAATTTCTCCCTGAATACTTTGAGGAGCTTCTCGTCTTACGAGTGCAGTCGTGATCGGAATCATTCCACCAACGGCAATTCCAAATAATAGTCTACAAATGATCAATTGCCAAATCTCCGTTACGAAAGCTTGTGGAAGGACAAATAAAAATGAGAGTAAAAGAAGAATAGATAATACTTTTTCATAGCCGATGTCATCCCCAAGCTGTCCCCATCGTCGTGCAAAGAGTAAGTTACCAAGGCCAGCTGCACTAAACGTTAACCCCGCTAGAAAAGCGATGTCTTTTGCATTTGTTAATTCGCCCACATAAAGCGAAAGGAGGGGCTGTACACTAAAATTACCAACTTGAATGATGGCTGTTACGAGCATGACGTTTAGCATAAGTCGATGGCGGAATAGCCCTTTTAGAATTGTTTTTCGTGAGTATATAAGGCTACGATCATTTTTCTCTTTTCGCTTTTCTTGAATTCCGAAAAGGACAATGACCGTAGAAATAAGTAAAGTTACAGAAGTAATGATGAACGTGTATTGGAAACCAAAGGCATCTGCCAGTAACCCTCCAAACATAGGGCCAAATAGCATGCCTGAAACGTTCCCCATTTGGAGTGTCCCAAGCATTTTTC
Source organism: Sporosarcina sp. (assembly GCA_029263945.1). GTDB lineage: Bacteria > Bacillota > Bacilli > Bacillales_A > Planococcaceae > Sporosarcina. The sequence goes on along the minus strand of JARIDM010000077.1, from coordinate 10,753 downwards.
CAGCTTCTTTTCTAGATGTTTGTGAAGAAATGAACGCCAGAGAAGTGGGGATGAATCCTGTTACGAATCCCATTAAAAGTCTTAGTAAGAAGAATATTTCAACAGACTGGACAAAACTCATAAAAAATACCGAGACGGATAATCCAATTCCATTAATGAGTAAGATTGGTTTAAAGCCGTACTTGTCTGCAACTCTTCCCCAAATTGGGGACATGATAAAAGCCGAAATAAAGGTAGCACCAAAGATTAAACCAGACCATTTTTGTACATAAGCAGGAGAGTGATTGCCAAATGTATCAATATAAAGGGAAAGGAAAGGAATGATCATCGTCATAGTGCCTGCAACAAGGAAGTTACAGATCCACATAATGATAAAGTTTTTTCTTTGCACATCCATAAAAGGGGAAGACCTTCTTTCTTATATAAAGCAAGCGATGCATTTTCTAAAGTTAGTCTGTAAAAAGCTTGAGCGTACAATATTTACATATATCTATGGTTCCAGTTGGTTCTATCATAGTCTAAAAAGTTTCGCGTGTCGAAGGAAGAGCTATGCTTTATAATCGAAATTATAAACGGGGTATGTTAAACTAACAAATGGTGAGTGAATATGAGAAAAATTATTTTTATACTAATGGGAATCCTGTTAGTGACTGGACTTGCTGCCTGTGGGCAAAGTTCTAAAGAAGAAAATCCGAGTACGACAGACCAAGAAGAGAATTCAAGTACGAAAGATCAAGAGGAGGCAACAATTATGTATCCACAATTATCAAAAGAAGTCGCAGCAAATGAGGCACTTGTTGTGATGAACACAACACTTGGGCCAATCAAAATTAAGTTATTCCCAGAGCAAGCGCCAAAAACGGTTGAAAACTTTTTAACGCATGCTGAAAATGGCTATTACGACGGCATTATTTTCCACCGCGTCATTGAAGATTTCATGATTCAAGGGGGAGACCCAACAGGAACTGGAATGGGTGGAGAAAGTATTTACGGAGGTTCATTTGAAGATGAGTTTTCAATGGAGCTATTTAACTTGAACGGTGCGCTTTCAATGGCAAACGCTGGTCCAGGAACAAATGGTAGCCAATTCTTTATCGTTCATGCATCAGATGCTCCGGCTTCTGCTAAGCAATTAGAAGACGGCGGATTCCCTGCTGAAATTGCAAAAGCTTACGAAGAAGTAGGCGGAACCCCACATCTTGACCAAAAGCATACTGTATTTGGACAAGTGATTGAAGGTATGGATACAGTGAATACCATTGCAAAAGTGAAAAAAGGCGCACAAGATAAGCCTGTTGAAGATGTTAAAATCGAGTCAATCGAAATTCTTCAAAAGTAAGTCATGCCAATGAAATATATATAGTGAGGAAGTGTGCGTAAATGAGCGTTATTTTAATGCCGTTCCTTTACTTTCCAGAAGATAAATCAGAATATATTCCAGCCGCAATTTCTTTTGCTATTTTTATGGTGATGTTGGCTTTTACATTCAGGTGGATTCGCCGAAACTCTAAGAAACAAGAAGAAGAGACGCGAGAGCTTGAAGAACGTATTTTAAATGAGCGCCGTGCCGAAAGAGAAGCAAAAGAAAGCGAAAATGAGCACCTTCACAACTGATGCATTCAGTTGAATGGCGCGAATAATACCGTAAAAGGCCACTTATTCTACTATGAATGAGTGGTCTTTTTAATCTTTATAGGTAGAGGTAAGTGTGGCTTGAAAAATAGGATTAATGGCAATATTGTTGGGGTTCAGTATAATCGAATTATAGAACAAATGCTTTTAACTGAAAGAATGTCAGTATTGTATAAAATGAATTCAAGAAAGGTGTGGAAATATCAATGAAAAAAATAACTTTGGTAATGTCGATTCTTTTCATCAGCGTTGTCGTCCTTGTAGCGTGTGGAAAAGATGAAGCCGATACGAGTTCTCCAATCGTAAACGACAAAGAAAACAATCAAGAGACTGAATCCTCAAAATCTAGCCTAATAGGGGATACACCTGACCAATTAGACCTCTCGATTGGGGACACAGGGAAATTCGATACAACTTTAGGGACATTCGACTTAACGCTCGATTCAGTTAAACTAATTGGAACAGAGCTTGACGGCGTTACAACAGATCTAGATGAATTCATTTTGATAGACCTAACGATAAAAAACACAAGTAATCATAATATGAAGATTGAAGATGTCTTATTAACGTTGGAAATTACAGATAACCTAGAGATGCAAGGCGAGAAAGATCGTGCGGATTTATTTGATAGTGTGGATTATTTTACTGGTAATTTAGAGCCAAACGAAGAAGCAAAAGGACAATTTATCGCGGAAACATATACAGCTGACACCTATTATTTTCAAGAAAGCATAGGAGACATTGCAGCGGGTGTAAGTAACCAAGTTAGATGGACATTTGCAGCTGACGAAGCGAAATAAAGAGGGGCTTAGTATCTCCTTTGAAATGTTATGAAGCCAACAATGAAACGAGCACCTCCGTAATGGAAGGTGCTCGTCTTTGTGTTTTAGGTTAAGGCTGTGATGAATCGTTGGACCGCATCTTTAACAGTTGAAGGAGAACAAGCAACGTTCATGCGAAGAAATCCAATCCCCGCATCTCCGTATTTTGAACCAGGTTCAAGGGCTAGTTTTCCTTTGTTTATCAGTTTGTCCATCATGTCTTCTTCAGATAAGCCTGTATCTCGGTAGTCAATCCAAAGTAAATACGTGCCATGTGGTTTTTGAATATGAATTGAAGGTATCGTATTTTTCAGTGCTTCAATGACATAGTCCATATTGTTGGAAACTACTTCTAATAGCTCGCTAAGCCACGGACCGCCTTCTTCGTAAGCTGCTTTTAAGGCAGCTGCCGCAAACGTATTAAGTTGCATTTGACCATGAGCGAGCGCATTTTGTTCGAGCTTTGCGCGTACGCTTTCGTCTGTTGCAATCATCATGGCTGCTTGGATCCCTGCAAGGTTAAACGTTTTTGTTGGGGCAACACAAGTAATGATTCGTTTTGCTTCATCCCCTGCAAGTGTCACTAATGGTGTATGTTTATGGCCAGGAAAAACGAGATCAGCATGGATTTCGTCTGATAAGATAAGCACGTCATACTTTGTACAAAGTTCAATAATCTTTTGAAGTTCTTCAACTGTCCAGACGATACCACCTGGATTATGAGGATTACATAAAATAAATAATTTTACGTTTTTTTGTAGCGCTTCTTCAAAAGCAACAAAGTCAACAGTGTAATGCCCATTTTCTTCGTGTAAATTACATTCAACGATCGTTCTTTCCATATGCCCAGGGATTTGGAAAAAAGGCGGATAGACAGGTGTCGTGATTAAAACTGCGTCTTTCTTTGTTGTGAACGTTTCGATAACCGAGGCAATGGCTGGAACTACACCATGATGAAACATCATCCATTCATTTTTTGTTTCCCATGCATGACGTTCTTTTAACCAGTGACGTACGGCATCTTTACAATCACTACATATGTATGAATAACCAAAAACACCATGATTGAGTTTTTCTTGAATCGCATTAATGACTACTTGTGGCGCGGCAAAATCCATATCCGCTATCCACATAGGTAAAATAGCTGAAGCATCTTCAATTTGATATACATCTTCCATCGTATCCCACTTTACAGAACGAGAATTTCGCCGATCAATGACATTTTCAAACACACCCATGAATGATCCCTCTTTCCTTTTTCTTTCCCTATGCTATCATATAATTATTCAAATGAAAATAAGGTGAAATGTTATGGACGCAGTCGAAATGAACAAAAGAGCAGTCAGGCTTCTGGAAAAATGGGACCCTCTTGAAAAAGGTACTAAAGCATATGAACTGGAAATTCTAGAAGTAGTGAAGGAATTACAACAATTGGATGATCCAGTTGATCTAGCGAAGAAAATACGTGAAATTTATGAAGGTTCTTATAAAATATGGGTTCCGATTGAAAAATGCGTACATATAGCCTATAAACTTTTGGCATTAAAGTTTGAAGCGAAAAACATTGTTTAACGCTACGACTAATACTTAACTGTACAATAGATATGTGTTTTATATTTCAGGATATTCTTGTAGGTAAAGGATAACAACTATATTTTTTTGGAAATTCTAGCGAATATTTTACGACAGAAAAAAGAACGGTTGAAATGGCCTCCCATTTCAACCGTTCTTTTTCGGTTAACGAATGATTTCGATAAGCCATGCTGCGATAATAACGATGATTGCAGCAGGTGCGGCGAACCTAACAAGGAATCTCCACAGGTTGTAGAGGATTGGGTGCATGTTGAGTTCTTTGCTCGTTTGTGACTTTGTTAAGATAAACCCAGCGAAAATTGAAATCGCGAGTGCACCAATCGGCATACCAATACGACTGGTCAGCACATCAGCAAAATCAAAAATACTCATTCCGAAGATTTGAACAGTAGAGAGTACGCCAAACGATAATGCACTCGGAATTCCGATGATGAAGATTAACGCACCGAAGACCCAAGCAGCACGTCTGCGTCGATCATACTTTGCTCGAATTCCAGTAGACACGACTATTTCTAACATGGACATAGAGGAAGTAAGCGTTGCAAATAGCATTAAGATAAAGAATAATATCATGAAGAAACTGCCGAATGGAATCTGTCCAAAGATAGCTGGAAGGACTATGAAAATGAGGCCGGGTCCTTCTGATGGTGATTGTCCGAGCGCGAATACAGCTGGGAAAATTACCAGGCCTGCCAAAATAGAAATGACGATATTTAAAAGTGCAACACTAAAAGCGGATTGTCCAAGTCGCTCGCCTTTAGGTAAATAAGAAGCATACGTCATCATTGCAGTCACCCCAACACTAAGTGAGAAAAAGGCTTGGCCAAGTGCGATTAAAAATGTTTCGCCTGTTAATAAAGACCAATCAGGTACAAAGAGGAATCGAACCCCTTCCATCGCACCTTCAAGTGTTAGCGAACGAATCGCTAGCACGATAAAGAAAATAAAAAGCAAAGGCATCATCCATCTACTTGCTCTTTCAATACCAGCTTTAATACCGCCTTGCACAATCCAAATTGTGAGGAGCATGAAAACAGCTTGTGCGAGTAGTATTTCAACAGGATTAGAAGTAATCGATTCAAAAAGTTGTCCGTGATCTGCGGCATCGAGGCGGAAAATAAGTGCACGGGCTAAGTAAGATAAAATCCACCCACCTACAACACTATAAAAAGATAAGACGATGAATCCGAAAGCAAATCCTATCCAGCCAACAATCGGCCAACGTTTTCCAGGTGCGAGTCTTTTAAAAGCAGTGACCGCATCCGCTTTTCCCATGCGACCAATGACAAATTCAGCGAGTAAGATAGGAAGTCCAATCGCAAGGGTGCTTATAATGAAAAGTAAAACAAAAATGCTACCCCCATTCGTTCCAGCCATATAGGGAAACTTCCAAATTGCGCCGAGTCCAATTGCGCTTCCTGCTGCTGCAAGAATAAACCCGATTTTCGATGACCATTGTTCACGTGGTGCCATAAATAATCACTCTTTCTAGTGTAGTCAATTTTATTAATAGATTTTAAAACAAAGTCAGCAATAGGCATTGGCTTATATATAAAGATTTCTTCAATAATGAAATGAAGTCAATTGCCTAAACATTTCTTCATTCTACACGAACACTAAAAGAATTACACCATTTGCTGTAACAAATTAAGAAGATCTATCGTATCATCTATAGAAGATGGAAAGTGGGGGAGAGTTGTGGAAGAAAGCGCAATAATAGAACAAGCACAGCTTGGTGATATGGCCGCCTACCATACGCTAATGAAAAGACATTATCGTACAGTTGAAAAATTCGCCTATCAATGTGGTGTTTACGAAGATGATATACCAGATGTCACACAAGAAGTATTTATAAAGTTATTTAGATTTTTGCACCAATTCAATCGTGAGCAGTTCACAACATGGTTGTATAAAATCACGTTAAATACAGCGCGTGATTATTACCGGAAAGAAAAGCGCGAAGCGAATAAGAAAGGAAAGTTGAGTACATATACAGCTCAAGTTGTTTCACCTTCCTCTGAAAGTCGCGTGTTGTTATTTGAAGAAGACCGAGAGTTACATCAAGCGATTTTAGCACTAGATGAAAATTATCGAATGCCACTCATTCTATTTTATTTCCAGGAATTATCCTATGAACAAATGAGTGAAGTCTTAAACATTTCAATGTCGACAGTGAAAACAAGGTTATTCCGAGCGCGTGAGAAATTGAAAATGGGCATGGAAACGAGTGGAGGTGTTAAAGATGAAAGATGACCAATTTGAAAAAAGAATGAATTTATTAAAAGACTCTTTTGAACGTGTCCCGTCTTCGTTTGACCCAGAAGAAGTGATACAGAAGATTAAAGAAACACCTCAAAAAGCGCATCTTGAAATACCGAAAGCTCAAAAATCACATAAATTCTTACGAAATATGCTCGTATTGGGAGCAGCGGCAGCGAGCTTGTTTCTCATTATTATTCTTTCTACTGCTTACTTTGCAACAGAGCAAGACGAACGCGCAGCCGATCAACATGGGAAATTAAATGAAGCAGCGCTCCTTGCATTTGAAAACGAGTACGAAGAAGCACGTGAAAAGAAACGACATGCACTGGAATTAACAGAAGAACAGTTTTCAACCATTCAGTTTGTTGAGCGAACAGATAAAAACGTACGACATTTACTGAAAACAGGAATGCTTACGACAGGAAACCAACAAGAACTACTAAAAGATCGGTTGGATGAACTCGCTCTGCCTTCTGAATTAGCAGAAGACCTGAGAGACAATCAGCGGCAAGAAGACCAAGAAGCAAGTCTTGCTTTTGTAGCACACTACAGAAACCAAGTGAATGACTTACTAGACTTTTATCATATGCTTTTTACGAGTGAAGACAATATGAAAGAACCTATTTTGTCTGCAATGACGAAACAGCATATACAGTATATAACAACGAACCCCAAAATGCCGAATAAGACAATTGATCTTCAGCTAGCAGAAAGTAAGGAAATGAAGGCTGCGCTTCATGAAGATGTGCAAGCGTATTATGATATGTTGCTCCGTGAACCTTATACAGTCGGGGCATCGCTCATTTATTCTTTAGAAGACACAACCGAAATTGTACAGGATATGGAAGTGGCGCTGATTGCCACAAAAGAAGAAAGTCACTTATACCTTGTCATGCGCGGCTATTACGTTATGCTTTTCAATCAACTTGTGATAGGAACCCCTGAAGAACCCGTCTTTAATGAACAAGGAATTGTCAACGAAAGGTACCAAAAAGTTTGGACTCAACTTGCACATACGAAGGACAATACGCCGACGTCTTTCATTATGCGTCCAATCGTCGAAGAAATGGAAGCATCAGGTTGGAAAAAAAGCGCGAGTCTAGATACCTTTAATCATCAGGAAATAGAAGGTATGCTCGAACTAGCAGAAAACGGAATGTTGCCAAATTAAATAGCAGGAGGAGCAATCACGAAAAAAAGTGATTGCTTTTCTTTTTTTGGAAAAGACGGAATACTCATTTACTTCTGCTATGATAGAAGGTATAGAAACCGGGTTGTACAAAGGAGCCGTGTGACATGGGGGATTTATCATTTATTCAACAAATAAAAAACAAGAACCAAAAAGCAATTGAACAATGGATAGAACAGTACGGAGAAGGACTGATGCGTTTTGCGATTCAATATGGTTGCTCAATAAAAGAGGCGCATCAACTGACTGTCCAAACATTTAACAGTTTGTTTGGAGACTTGAAAGAAGTTCATACAGAAAGAGAATTAGTTGAACGGATGTATCAACTGGTGATTATAAAACTAGCAGACAGCGAATTAACTGGGGAAGTCAAGCTAGTATTTGAAGATGATCAGCAGTTGCATAATAAAATCATTAACTTAAAAGAGAACCCTAAACTCGTTGTAATCATGGCGGTGTTTCATGAAATATCAGTAGAAGAAATTTCTAGTATTTTAGGTATACCTACTCCTGTCGTGACGGAATTATTAAAAGAAAGTTATGTAGCACTACAAGAATCACAAATAGAAAAGAAACTGGCCTTTTTGCATAAATCTTATGCGCGATTAAAGCTATCAGTAGATAAAGAAAAAGTGTTTAATCCCTTAAGAACAAAAGAGGAAAAGCAAATCAATGAAAAAGTACCTAAGAAAACATGGATTCCAATTGTGATTGGAGGGCTTGTGTTAGCTGTTTTACTAGGATTCACGACTTTTAATAGCCAAGAATATAAAAATAAATCAGCAGAGAAATATATGAATCAGCTAGAGGAGCAATATGAGGAAGCGTTGGCAAGTGTTTATAAAGAATTAGGATTAGAGGAAGCTTCATTGATTGAGACCGATATAGGAATCGAAAGTGTGTATTTAGGGAAAAATGTACGTTCTAAATATAAACGAATACGAGAAGAAGCGGAAAAGATGTTAAAGCAAAATGGGCGAATAGACAAAGAAAAAATCGAAAATCAATTTGAAAAAATGATGACTGAAATAGAAACCCCTATGAAAATGGTTGAAAATCTTGTGGCCAATCCTTTGAAAAATGATTTTAAAGCGGGTGAATCATTTATTAAATCCTATGTAGAGAAAGATTTAGTTCTTGGAGAAATTTACTATATGAAGCTGTTTGAAAATGAAATAGAAGTAAAATCAGTCCTTTCTGCAGGTGAAGATCCGTATGCCCACCTTAACAAATTTGGAGAAGAGTACCAAGAAGTTTTACGGGCAATGAAAAAGCAAGGGATTCAAATGAAACTACAAAAAGAAGATGATTACGTTGAACTTATTTTTAACAAAGCACATATAAATGAGGAACTTCGACCCGCGCTACATAAAGATTTAGTTGGCTACATCGTCATGTTGGATTATATCTACAACTATGAGTGGGATGAAATCTCATTGGATGCTCTTTTTGAATTTGAAAAAACCATAAGGGCAACAGCTAATGAGTGGGATAATTTGTATCACTTATTAACACATGCTTATTTAAGCATGATGAGCGAGAATAAAAAAGGAACTGACCCAGAAGCGCTATTTGACCAAGACGGAAAAGTAAAAAAAGCGAAACGTGCAGAATTGAAAAAAATTGCAGCAATTGAAGAGGACTCTGCAGTGATTCATTTTATTCGATTGATTGTTGAAGAAATGGAAGAGAGCAATTGGCGCTATTCTGAAACACAAATATTTTTAAATACAATTCCAGTAGAGCAAATTTTAAGTTATGCAAAAACAGGAGATTTAAATCGCATACAAGTAGATGAATATGACCTAGAACATAGCTTTTATGGGATTGAACCATGGCCGAACCAAGCTTTTGATAATCTAGTTGTCGATACGTATGAACGTTTTAGTAAAGCATATGACGTTCGGCTATTAGAAGACTGTAATCCGTTAACGATTTTTGCGATCTATCATTATGCAAATGAACAGAAAGATCCAAAGACGATGTGGTACTTAGAGAATCGTGTGCATAACGACGTTTCACTTGAATCGTATAGCGCAGAATGGGAACCAGTAAAATGGTCAATCAAAACAATTACAGGATTACAATTTGAAGGCTACAATCAAACGATTATGTACGGAGAACAAGATGATTACTATCGGGAAATTGCCAAAATGGTCTTTGACGAAGGACGCTGGCAAATCGCATTGTTAAACAAAGTTGCCAATTAGATTGTTGTGCAAGGAATGTCCTTTTATTCAAGGTGCCGATTTTGCTCGGCTCCTTTAATCATGGTACAATTGAGATGGCCCAAGTGGCAGAATAGATATTAAAAGATTGGGAGCTGTTTCAAATGACGAAGAAATATACATCTGGCGAAAAGCTCACCGGAAAAGTAACAGGGATTCAACCTTATGGGGCATTTGTCGCCTTAGATGAACAAAACCAGGGTCTTGTTCACATTTCTGAAGTTACGTATGGTTTCGTAAAAGACATTAACGATTTCATTTCCGTTGGGGAAGAAGTAGAAGTGCAAGTACTTGAAGTAGATGAAGCTGCAGGAAAGATTAGCTTATCCATTCGTGCATTGCAAGATCCACCTGAAAGAAACAAAGAAGATTCCCCGCGTAAATCCTTACAATCAAGAGTGGATGAAGAGGACTCGGAAGGCTTTAATTCATTGAAAGAGAAATTGCAAGGTTGGATTGACAGGTCAGCACATTAAAAAATAGGGAATACGGCGAAATGCCTGATTTCCGTTTAGCTGATATGTAAAAGCTGAAAAAGAACAAATGGTGTTGTATTTAACAGTTCCATTTGTTTTTTTTTGCAATATTTCTAAAAAATAGGCTCAGGGTACGATAAACGAGTCAATCAATATAGGTAAACGGTTGTAACGCAACTCAAAGATTTTAAACGACACTTTGGATAGGTATTGGAAGGGATAAGTGCCTTATGAAAAGGTCTCGTTTGTCACTTTTATTATTGTCATGATAGGGGTATATGTTACTTTATGTGCATATCGAGTAAGTCAAGATGCACGGCTAGAAGATTCTTAGTTCTTAGTATCTGCTAATGAAAAAAATACGATGAAAGCCGTCTTACTTTCCAGAAAATAGCTTACCTACAAGATCGCTGATATTCCTTATTTAGTGATTACATCATAAAGTAATTGCTCGTAACTCTACCAATTTAGATTGAGTAGTTGACAAGAAAAAGAAGTTGCTGTAATATTAGTATCAATTCGAGATAAATGAATTCGAGATAGAGGAGAATT
>JARIDM010000263.1 GCA_029263945.1 Sporosarcina sp. | reverse complement strand
AAAAAGGTCATCTTAAATTTCTGGGCATCATGGTGTCCGCCTTGTCGCGTTGAAATGCCTTTTATGGAAGACTATTATCAATCGTTTAAGGAACAGGATAACGTAGAAATTCTTGCAGTTAATATGACGAGCCAAGAAAGAGGACAAAGCGAAAAGGTCCAAGAATTTATTGAGGAACATAACTTAACTTTTCCAATCTTATTGGACAAAGAAGGGGATGTGCTAGACTTATATAAAGTGATGGTTTATCCAACGACTTTTATCATTAGTACTGAAGGGACCATTACAGATATTGTACAAACCTCTTTAGATGATCATTATTTAAAAGAACTCGTTGACAATAGTCATTAAAAAAACGCCCGCTGATTTGGTTTTAAATCAGCGGGCGTTTTTAAATTCATTTACCTACGCATAGAACGTAAGATGATACTAACGATAAAGACAAAGATTAAAGAACCGATTAAAGCGGGGAATACGTAAAAATCAGAAACTCTCCATCCCCATTCTCCTAATAGCTTTCCACCAATCCATGCACCGATAATCCCTGCAATAATGTTACCGATAATTCCTCCTGGAACGCCTCTACCTAAAATTGCACCTGCTAGCCATCCAATCAGGCCACCAATAATTAAAAACCAAATAAAACTCATCATGTAAAATTCCAACTCCTTTTATACCAGTATATGTGTCATGTTATATCTATAACTTGGTATAACCTTCAGGAGCGTTTTTTAAACATATATTTTAATAAAAGGTTATCGAATCACTTTGGCGCCTAATGTATTTTCAAAATGACGTAATGCCCACCTATGTCCCTCGGGATCAAAACTCGCCACACCTTGCTCGTGTATGACAATCTTGAAGCCTTTGTTATAGGCATCTACTGAAGTATGTAGGATACAAATATCTGTACAAACCCCTACGAGATGTAACTCCGTGATTCCACGTGCGCGTAAAATTAGTTCTAAATCCGTACCAGCAAAAGCACTAAACCTTGTTTTATCCATCCAGTGGATGTTGTCTTTGTTTGCATCATATACATCTTGAAGCCTGCCGTATAAATGACGTCCCGTTGTTCCCCTAATATTGTGAGGTGGAAAAGCAGTGGTTTCAGGATGATAAGGATCGTTTTCGTCGTGAACGTCCACTGGGAAAATAACGAGTTCTTCTGCTTCGACAAATGCCTCTGTTAAAGAAGCGATATAACTTTCAAGTGCAATTCCGGGTGGACCACAAGTCAATGCGCCATCAAGCGCGACAAAGTCTATCGTATAATCTACGACCAATAGGGCTTTTTTCAATTTTAATAACCTCCTTCATTTAATGTTATCATCCCACATGTCTTGACAATTGTCATGTGATTTAAAAGGGAACAGAATAGTCGAAAAATACCTTGCAACAAAACGATTTAAACTCTATATTTAAAGTAAGGTCTGAGCGATCGAGAGGAGAATATCCCGATGAGAGAAGCAGAAGAAGCCTACAGAGAATTGTATAGGCCGTTTGGTTGTATTGATTTAAATGCATTAGATCGTAATATTGCTTTTGTAAATGAGAAAGGACGCGGCAAGAATATACGAATTGCAACGAAATCTGTACGTTCTGTCGAATTGCTACGATACATAGCAGAACGTTTAAGGCATCATTCTGGCTTTATGACGTTCGATCTCCGTGAAACACTTAATCTATTAAATCAGGGTTTTGATGATTTATTGGTAGGTTATCCGCAACTTGAGACATCTTTAATTGAGCCGATTATCCCTTACATTCAGCGCGGTAAAACAGTTACTTTTATGATTGACGATATTGAACAGTGGCAATTTCTTGAGGACATCGGTAAAAAACATCAGCTGATATTCAATCTTTGTATTGATATAAATGTTTCAGTAGATTTTAAATTGATTTATTTTGGTACGAAACGGTCATCTTTAAAAAACGGTCAAGATATTCAAGCGCTTTTAGCGAGCGGGCGTTCTTTTACCCAAACCAAAATTACAGGTGTGATGGGCTACGAGGCACAAATTGCAGGAATAGGCGATGTACCAGCTGCTCGTTGGCAAACCCCAGTAATCAAATTACTAAAAAAACTATCTTTAGAAAAAATTAGTCAATTAAGAAAAGAAGCAGTACAAATCGTTCGCGAAGAATATCCTGACTTAACATTCGTAAACGGTGGGGGATCCGGAAGTATTGAATTTACAGCTGGCGCAGAAGAAGTCACAGAAATCACTGTAGGTTCTGCATTTTATTTTCCTGCTTTGTTTTCCAGACATCGCAATTTACCGTTAGAGAATGCTGTTGGCTTTGCCCTTCGGGTGACCAGAAAACCTGAGCAAAACGTTGTTGTTTGTAGTGGTGGTGGCTATATTGCCTCTGGCGCAACAGGAATTGATAAAAATCCCGTTCCAGTTTGGCCGGAAAACGTTTCTTATTTAAAAAATGAAGGTGCAGGCGAAGTACAAACGCCTTTGAATGATAAAGATGGGGTACTTGGCATTGGAGACACCGTTTATTTTAAGCATGCAAAAGCAGGAGAATTATGTGAACGTTTTGAAGTTTTACACGCAAGACGCGAAGACGTATATTGTGGAACGTTTAATACGTATAGGGGGGACGGAGAATGCTATTTGTAAATGGGCAGCGTAAAGAGAAGCAGTGGCGAAATTGGGCAGAAAATGTGACGGCAACACCAGAATATTATCATGAACCCGAAACCGTTCAAGAAATTCAAGAAATTGTTGACAGTTGTCGTATTCGAGGAACCTCTCTTCGTGTAACAGGTGCTGCTCATTCCTTCAGCGCTGTTGCACAACCAGATAATGAAACACTCTCTTTAAAGAATCTACGTGGTCTTATTTCTTACGACCCAGAAGCGTTGGAAGCGCGGCTATGGGCAGGCACGCATCTATACGAAGCGGCACCGCTATTAGAAACCATCGGCATGGCATTTGAAAACATGGGTGATATTCAAGAACAAACGATTGCGGGTGCGATAAGTACAGGGACACACGGTACAGGCAAAGCATTTGGATCCTTATCCAATCAAATTATCGCTTGGACATGGATCGATGGGATGGGTAAAATCCATCAACACAGAAGAAGTAACGATGACTTATCGAAGGCACTAAGTTTATCACTCGGACTTTTAGGTGTGTTAATCGATGTCACGATTAAAACAATTCCCGTTTATAGTTTACGCGTTGAAAATACGAAACAAGCATTCGATGATGCGCTTTTACAATGGCAGTCCGATATAGAAACAAACCGACATATTGAGTGGTTTTACTTTCCAGGAACGGATCTAGTTCAAGTGAAAAAAACGAATGCGATCCCCTTTATACGTCAAAATAAGCAATCTAAAGCAGTAGATGCCATTAAGAATGGACTGATTGAAACTGCTGGATTTAAGTTAATTTCAGAAGTCTGTCGCATAAAACCCCAATTATCACGCAAAATGACTGCACTCACTGCGAAAGGGATTCCGACGGGGGTTACAGAAGGGGTTTACCATGAAGTACTTCCCACGCCTCGTTTGGTTAAATTTACAGAAACAGAATATGCATTGCCTCTAGAGCGTTTTGAAATGGTTATGGAAGAGATCCATGCCTTTTTACGAGCGCATCCGTTCTATGTTCATTTCCCAATAGAATGTCGTGTCACTGCAGGCGAGGATGCTTTTTTCAGTCCGACACAAGGAAGAGAAACAGTATTCCTAGCCTTCCATATGTACAAAGGAATGAACGATGCCCCTTATTTTAAATGGGTGCATAAACTAATGAAGAAATATAATGCAAGACCCCATTTTGGTAAAATGCATAATTTATCCGCTGAAAGGTTAGCGCAGTTATATCCAAACGTACATGAATTCATGGAAGTTCGAGAAGGTCTTGATCCACATCAATTATTTATTAGCCAATACATGCGTAATCTATTGTTCTAATAACGATCCGTATAAGAAAAGTAATTGTTTTTTCGCACGATTCTAGTCATTACATTTACTTATGATAAACTATAAAATTATTGTATTTTACTTATGTATCAATCTATTATATGATTAGATAGAGAAAAGACGCGCTTAAATCGACTTTTCAGTAGATATGAGGAGGAAATAAAATGGCTAAGAGCAATTTACACAACAGCCGTACTTCATTTGAACTTGATGGTAAGACGTATAATTACTATCGACTAAAAGCAATTGAAGAAGCCGGCATCGCAAACATTTCAAAATTACCATATTCTATTAAAGTATTACTTGAGTCTGTACTTAGACAACATGATGGTTATGTCATTAAAGACGAGCATGTAGAAAACCTTGCAAAGTGGGCAACAGATGCAGACCCGAATGGTGAAGTTCCATTTAAACCATCGCGTGTTATTTTACAAGACTTCACAGGTGTACCTGTTGTCGTTGACTTAGCTTCATTACGTTCGGCAATGGCTGAACTTGGCGGCGACCCAGATAAAATCAACCCAGAAATCCCTGTTGATCTTGTCATTGACCACTCCGTACAAGTAGATAGCTACGGTACGATGAACGCACTCCAAAAAAATATGGATTTAGAATTCGAACGGAACGCTGAACGTTACCAGTTCCTAAGCTGGGCACAAAAAGCGTATGACAACTACCGTGCAGTTCCACCTGCAACAGGAATTGTTCACCAAGTAAACCTTGAATATTTGGCGAACGTTGTGCATGCGATTGAAAATGAAGATGGTACATTCGAAGCTTATCCAGACACGCTCGTAGGAACGGACTCGCATACGACGATGATCAACGGTATGGGTATTCTTGGATGGGGCGTGGGCGGAATTGAAGCTGAAGCAGGAATGCTTGGGCAACCATCTTATTTCCCACTTCCAGAAGTTGTTGGCGTTAAACTTGTTGGTGAACTACCAAACGGTACGACGGCGACTGACCTTGCACTAAAAGTAACACAAACACTTCGTAACCAAGGTGTTGTTGGCAAATTTGTTGAGTTCTTCGGACCAGGGGTTGCACAATTGCCTCTTGCAGACCGTGCAACACTTGCAAACATGGCGCCGGAATACGGTGCAACGTGTGGATTCTTCCCAGTAGATGAAGAAACACTTGACTATATGCGCTTAACAGGCCGTGAAGAAGAACAAATTAATGTTGTAAAGCAATATTTAATCGAAAACGATATGTTCTTTACGGTAGACAACGAAGAGCCAACATACTCAGAAGTTGTTGAAATTGATTTATCCATTATCGAACCGAATCTTGCAGGTCCTAAACGCCCACAAGATTTAATTCCACTATCTGATATGCAACGCGAATATAATGATGCAGTTGTAGCGCCAGAAGGCAATCAAGGATTCGGTCTTTCACCGAAAAAACTTAAAGAAAAAGCAGTCATCAACTTCGACGATGGTCGTAATGTTGAGATTAAAACAGGTGACCTTGCAATTGCAGCTATCACTTCGTGTACAAATACCTCTAACCCTTACGTCATGTTAGGTGCAGGTCTTGTTGCGAAAAAAGCGGTTGAAAAAGGCCTTACACCACCTGCATATGTGAAGACATCACTTGCACCAGGATCTAAAGTAGTAACTGGATACCTACAGGATTCAGGACTGCTTACGTACTTGGAGCAAATCGGGTTCAACTTAGTTGGATACGGATGTACAACATGTATTGGTAACTCAGGTCCTTTACTCCCTGAAATTGAGAAAGTGGTCATGGAAAATGACATGTTACTTTCTTCAGTCCTATCAGGTAACCGTAACTTTGAAGGACGTATTCACCCACTTGTAAAGGCTAACTATTTGGCTTCACCGCCGCTAGTTGTGGCTTATGCACTTGCTGGAACAGTAGATATCGATCTTCAAAATGATCCGATCGGTAAAGACAAAGACGGTTTTGATGTCTTCTTTAAAGATATCTGGCCATCAACTGAAGAAGTTGCGGAAGCTGTTAAGTCAACAGTAACCCCAGAACTCTTCCGAAAAGAATATGCACGCGTATTTACCGAAAACGAAGCATGGAATGCAATTGAAACTACAGATGATTCTTTATATGATTTTGACGAGAATTCAACTTATATTCAAAATCCTCCATTCTTTGAAGGGCTTGCAACTGAACCAGAAGACATTCAAGCACTTTCAAACCTTCGCGTGATTGGCAAATTCGGCGATTCTATTACAACGGATCACATTTCACCTGCTGGGGCAATTGGTAAAGATACACCTGCTGGTAAATACTTAACCGAAAATGGTGTAAATCCACGTTACTTTAACTCTTATGGGTCACGTCGTGGTAACCATGAAGTGATGATGCGTGGTACGTTTGCCAATATCCGTATCCGTAACCAAATTGCAAAGGGTACAGAAGGTGGATTTACAACTTACTGGCCTACAAAAGAGATTATGCCAATCTATGATGCAGCAATGAAGTATCAAGAAGAAGGTACAGGTCTTGCAATCATTACAGGTCAGGACTACGGAATGGGTTCTTCACGTGACTGGGCTGCAAAAGGAACATCTCTCCTTGGCATTAAAACAGTTATCGCTGAAAGTTATGAGCGTATTCACCGTTCAAACCTGGTTATGATGGGTGTGCTTCCACTTCAGTTCATGAAGGGTGATAGTGCAGCTACACTTGGTTTAACAGGTGACGAAGAAATCAGTGTAAATATTGCTGAAGGCGTAAAACCTCGTGATATACTACAAGTTACTGCAACTTGTAAAGATGGTTCTGTGAAAGAATTTGACGTTCTGGCTCGATTCGACTCTGACGTTGAAGTTGACTATTACCGTCATGGCGGAATCCTTCAAATGGTTCTTCGTGATAAAATGAAAATTAACTAAATGTAACAACCAAAAAGGGCGACTCTTCAACTAGTCGTCCTTTTTGGTGTATGATTAAATGACAGTGTAAAGGAAAGTAAGTTAACTCGAAGTTCCCACTACACGTTTTACTACCCAGACAGAACTAAGAGGTGATTCAACTGTTTATTAGCGAAAAAGAAATTGAAATTAGATATGCAGAAACCGACCAAATGGGTATCGTATACCATGCAAACTATTTAGTGTGGATGGAAATCGGACGCACAAAACTTATAGAAGATATGGGATTTTCGTATGCAGGACTTGAAGCCTTCGGGTATTTATCACCTGTTATCGACTTATCCATCAGCTATAAAGCGGCTATGAGATATGGTCAGAAAGCTAACGTACGAACGTGGGTTGAGTCTCATGGAAAACTCCGGACAATCTACGGCTATGAAATCCTACATGAAGATGGTACAACTGCAGCAACAGCAACATCAGAACATATAATTGTCAAAAAAGAAAACTTCCGTCCCGTTCCATTGCGTAAAATCAATCCTGAATGGGAAGCGAAATATATTGAGATTCAAAGGGTGTCTACTTAAATGGCGTTTGGGATTAAGAGAGAAGAACTCGAAAATTGGAAAGAAAAAGTTGAACGTGGAGAAATTGCTTTTTTGACGCATTACTGGCTTGACGAGCGTTTTCCAGGAAGTAAAACAGTTACAAAAGTCGGATGTAGTAATCTCGAGAAACTGATTGCATGGGGAGCACAATATAACTTAAAGAAAGAATGGATTGATATGAGAAAAGATTATCCTCATTTCGACTTATTCGGTGAACATGAAGTACGAATTATGCAACGAGAAGGGTTATCGACACAACTTGATCGATTTAAGACGACAAAAAAAGCGTGAGGCTAATTACCATCACGCTTTTTCATAAGTAAAAACTAATTCATTGAGTTTCGGATTGACTGTGACATAAAGATCATGTCCATCAAAAAACCATTCATCTCTTTGCTCAATATAGAACTGAATTTCATCTACAACCGTTTCTGTTGAAGTTTCGTCAGGTTTTTCTTTCATGACACCAAGCGAAAAACCTTCATGTAACGGACTGTAACCACCATAGCGTGCAAAGAATTTAATACGATCACCTGATCGAGCATCCATCTCTGCTTTAAACCATTCAATAGCTTCATCTGCTAGTATAATCCTCAACGCTAACACC
>JARIDM010000172.1 GCA_029263945.1 Sporosarcina sp. | reverse complement strand
TCAATTCCTTTTATTTTGCTTTGCCGCTTCTCAACGACAACTTTTTAAGTATATCAATTACCAATCAGATTGTCAACAACTTTTAAAATATATTTTTCTTTGCTTACAAGTTAAAAGTTTCACTTCGGATTGGCGACATTGATTACTATAACAACTTATCTTTTAATGTGCAACTATTAACTACAGTATTATTGCTAAAGCTACTACAGAAAGGAATCCCGGGATTCCAAGAACTGTTATTAATAGTCCAGAGACAACATTCACAGGTATATAAACACCAAAAAACCCTGCACCTACATTTGCTATAAATAGTATAAGAAAAGAAAATGCTAATCTAAACCAATAAAGTGATAAAAACGCAAACACTTTTTTAACTTGCCTTTTATTCATAAGTAAGAGTAGAAGAACCACGCCAACTCCTAATATTCCGATAGCTACCTTCACGGGAATCGCCTCTTTTCCAAAAGAATACCCTATTGTATGCAACCCCGTGAAAATATATTAGTTACCTGAGTCAATTTCATAATGACCTTATGCTACGACAACGACGCAACCTATTTTTCAGGAACGCTTCAATCGGACTATTTGTTGTCGTGATGGGGCAAGTAAAGCCCTATTATAAAATAGACTGACCCGACAACTTGCGGATTTTCGCTTCCTTATAGAGATAGAAGTGTTTACTTTCGGCTACCTTTCGTCGAATGAATACTTCTTGATCATAATCATCGAGATGTTTTTCAATTAACTTTGCTTGTTCCCACTCTTCTTTTGTTTTCATCATGACATGACGAAGTTTTTCATCATACTCTTGTTTCAACTTCTTTTTATTTCCAAACATAAGACACCGCCTTCCTATAATTCACGGCGTCCCTCGAGTGCTCTTGACAACGTAACTTCATCTGCATACTCAAGATCGCCGCCAACTGGTAAACCATGCGCAATTCTCGTTGTCATAATTCCTGAAGGTCGAACCAATCTCGAAATATACATTGAAGTTGCTTCTCCTTCGATTGTAGGGTTTGTTGCCAATATTAATTCTTCCACTTCCTCATTTTGTAGACGTTCTAATAATGAAGGAACATTAATATCTTCTGGACCAATCCCATCCATTGGTGAAATGGCACCATGCAATACATGGTATAATCCTTTGTAATCTCTCATCTTTTCCATCGCAATGACGTCTTTAGGATCCTGTACAACGCAGATTAATGAACGATCTCGTGATTGGTCTTGGCAGATGTGACATGGATCCACGTCTGTAATATGACCGCATATAGAACAAAACCGTAGATTTCGTTTTGCGTCTACTAAAGCTTTAGCAAAATCAAGCACCGTGTCTTCTTTCATTGTTAGTATAAAAAACGCCAGTCGGCCCGCTGTTTTCGGACCGATACCTGGCAGTTTCATAAAACTATCTATTAGCTTGGAAATGGGTTCTGGGTAATGCATAGTTATTCCTCCTAGAACATTCCTGGAAGGTTCAATCCTTTCGTGAATTGCCCCATCGTAGAGTTCGTTAATTCTTCAGCTTTTTTCATTGCTTCGTTTGTCGCGATCACAACTAGGTCTTGTAGGATTTCAACATCTTCTGGATCTACAACATCTGGATTAATAATCACTTCAAGAACCTCTTTATCTCCGGAAACGATTACTTTAACCATTCCCCCACCTGCTGTACCTTCAAGATGTTCTTGACCTAATTTCTCCTGTGCTTCTTCCATTTGTTTTTGCATTTTTTGCATTTGCTTCATCATACCTTGCATATTTCCTTTGCCGCGCATATCAAATTCCTCCTCTTTTTAATTTACATTATTAGTCATCATGTACTTCTATAAAATCTTTTCCGAAAATTTTCTCCGCCTCTACCACTAATGGGTCTGCAGTTTCTAGTTCAGCCTCTTTAACAAAATCCATAATTTCCTCGGTTGCTTTTTCCTCTTCTGTTAACTCAGTTGAAGCGTTTTGCTTCCCAAGGTCATGATTCCGAATAAATTCTCCGCGTACTTTCAGCCAGCCTTCTTCTGGTACATAAATCACTTCATATGACTTACCGGTCTGCGCAGTGAGTGCTTCTGCTAACCCTAAGCGAAGGGATGAGTTTTCGGATGCCATCAGGCAATGTATTTCATATTTGAATTTTAACACAAAAGACTCCGTTGATGCTGCAACTGGTTCGGCTTCCTCTAAAAGCGCAGCGTGTGATTTTTGCAACGTTTGCATCATACCAGCCCAATTCTCCCGAATTGTTTGAATATCTAACTTAGTAGCAGACTTTAATACTTCATTTATTTTACCGGATGGCACTTTAAATGTTTGCGACGTTTTCGATGCACTTCTTCGAGGTTGACCAGAAGTTTGTGCATCAGCACTACCTGTAGTACCTGCTTTAATTTGCTGTTGTAAGCCGTTTACAATTCGCTCTAATTCTGTAATCTTTTCTAACAATGCAGGACTCGCTTCCGCACCATTTTCAGATTGTACTTGTTTAGGCATAGCCTCTAAATGAATCATCTTGAGCAAGGCTGATTCTATATAGACTTTTGCATGATTAGAAAAACGCATTTCTTGTTGCGTCTTTGCTAATATGTCAATAAAAGAATACAAATCATCAGGATCAAAACGAGATGCTAATTCTTCAAAACGTTGATCGCCTGAAACCAATTCAAGTAACGACTTTAAATTAGGCGCAGTTCTTAATAGAAGAAGATCTCTAAAAAATGTAATTAAGTCTTCCGCTAATCGCGATACATCTTTTCCCTCTGCTATGAGTTGATCTAGTAAAGTTAAAGCAGCACCCGCGTCTTTATGAAGCAAAGCTTCGGCTAGCTGATAAAAGATATCTTCCCCGATAGATCCAGTGACAAGCAAGGCTTCTTTCACGGTTAATGCATCCCCGCTAAACGATACTACTTGGTCTAACATGCTTAAGGCATCGCGCATTCCACCAGAAGCTGCTTGCGCAATCACTTTTAAAGCACCCTCATCAGATTCTATTTTTGCATCTGCAAGCACAGTTTTCATGCGATCTATCAAATCCGTCGGCGTTAATGGTTTAAAATCAAATCGCTGACAACGAGAAATGATCGTTAAAGGTAATTTATGAGGTTCTGTTGTCGCGAGTATAAAGACAACATGAGATGGTGGTTCTTCAAGTGTTTTTAAGAGCGCATTAAATGCTGAGTTCGATAACATATGAACCTCATCAATAATATATACTTTAAAACGAGCATTCGATGGTGCAAATCGCACCTTTTCGATAATATCACGCATTTCTTCAACCCGAGAGTTTGAAGCCGCGTCAAATTCAATCACATCCGTGTCAGAACCATCCGTTATGCCAATACAAGTAGGACACTCATTACAAGGCTCTTCCGAAGGTCCTTTCTCACAATTTAACGCTTTTGCAAATATCTTTGCTGCACTCGTCTTTCCAGTTCCGCGTGGACCCGAAAAGAGATATGCATGCGTCGTCTTATTATGAAGGAGAGCATTTTGAAGCGTTTGTTTCACATGTTGCTGACCGGACATTTCCGCGAATGACTGCGGCCGATAAACACGATAAAAAGCCTGGTATACCACACTTCCCTCTCCTTTTAAATCCAATTTCAAACTGTTTTTATTATATCACAACGCTGCCTTTATTTCCTTTTGTAAAGAAAAAACTCGCCCAAGAGTTTGGACGAGTTAAATTTGCTATGTAATGCCGCGCACCTTTCTCTGACTGTCGAACACATGCGTTACTCCTGTCGCCAGCTCAATCTAGGCAACCCTACGGCACATGAAAGGTTCCACTTAATGCTGCTTCCTTCCGGACCTGACATGGTTCATGGGTTTTCATTGCGCAGGACCCAAACGTCAACACTACGTGCAAGAGGCAGACCAAACATTCGAACAGCCTCGGAAAGGAATTCAGTCTTGCTAGAGCGGATTGCAAGTTATAGGGTTCCGCTATTCCCCCACCTAGCACGGCAAACATTAGTATACTAAATTCTTGTTTATAAATCAATCAATTTCATAATAGGATTTTATTGCTATACCACACAACATATCGTCAGGTTGAATCGATAACGAATGATCTATTGCATCATTGTTGTTGAATAAGGTCATTATGAGTTTGCGTTAAATCATTTAAAAAACAAATTTAATATTTCCACAAAAATTGTTGACATAATGATTTATCCGTGTTAAATTATTATTTGTTCAATAACGGAGGTATACCCAAGCCTGGCTGAAGGGATCGGTCTTGAAAACCGACAGGGGTGTCAAAACCCGCGGGGGTTCGAATCCCTCTACCTCCTCCATTTTTTCTTTAAATGCCATTAAGACATGTCTTACAATTATCATTATCGCGG
>JARIDM010000157.1 GCA_029263945.1 Sporosarcina sp. | reverse complement strand
AGTCACGAGCCCTTTATGAACCGTTGCAACAGCATTATTCACGACATTATACTTACCTGTCGCCGTCACATCTTTTTTCGTCACTGTTCCGTCTGCTTTCTTTGTTTTCTCTGTTACAATTAACTGCTCTTGTTGACCAACACCTAACTGTAAATCTTTTTTATTCACTGAATAGGTAATGACATCTTCTACGACTGTTTCTGTCACATTTACCGCAACAGTTGTCGTGAATTCATTGTAACTGACGGTCACTTCAGCAGAACCGGTACCTACTGCAGTTACATGTCCTTTATTTACGGCAGCCACATCTTCGTTATTACTTTCAAATACTGTTGCTGCTGTCACGTCTTTTTCTTCAACTGTGCCATCTGCTTTTGTTGTCGTTTCTGTCACAATTAATTGTGCAGTTTCGCCGACTTCTAAGGCTAACTGATCTTTGTTGATCGAATAGTCAACAATCGTTTCGTCCACTTTTGCTTCATAAATCACTTCTGCCCCAACGTTTCCGGCTGCATCTTTAACATGTACTTCTACTTTTTCAGTCGAAGCTGTCACTGGGAATGAGAATGATCCGTCTTGCGCCAATTCTAACGGTACTGCCTCATTTTCTTTTCCATTTTCAGTAAGGCTATAAGAAGCTTTTAGTTTCTCGTTCAGATCAAAGCTTAACCCGTATTTCACTAGCTCTTTATTATACGTAATATATTCATCAGTAATTTGGCCTGTTGCTTGTTCATCCACTACCGTTCCCGCAATCTCAGGTTGAGTTGTTTTTACTACAATTGGCCCCACGTACTCGCCAATAACAGGTGGATTTCCTGACAATGTTAAGGCACTAAAATCGATTGTATAGAGCCCGTCTGGAATGATTGTCGCTGGTTCTCCTGTTGCCCACGGTTTATATTCGCCTGCAACTTTAAGCGTGTAGGAACCTGCGCTTAGTGAATTACCAGCATGTAAATAACCGATATAACCGTCTGCAAATTCTCCTCCATCAGGATCCATAATGTCCCAAATTTCAATGAAGTTTGTTTCTACATCGCCTGTAATCGTAAAGGATAGGGTCGCTTCATCTTGTACCCCATCGCCGTCAAACGACAAATCCGTCTCTGTAATGCTCATATTCTGAATTTCTGTTGCTGATGCCCCACCAAAATCTGCTGCAAATGGCAATGAAATTTCAGTTTCCGCGCCAACAATATGGATATACCCGAGAATTTCATCACCTGCATTTGTTTCTGCTTTGGATGCAGTTAACGTTACATTCAATAGCTGTTCTTTATTCAGTGAAAACGAAGGCTGGTCGACCGTTACTTTTGCGTCGCCAAATGATTTCGTTACCTCCACGGATACGTCAAAATCGCCACCACTTGCTTTTAAGTCTTCTACGCTGATTTGTTTGGTCACTTCAATACTTTCTTCTAGTGACTGTGGTCCAAATGTGACGGTTCCTTTTAAGTTTTGAACTTCTTCACCGTCAGTATTCGCTGTGTCAACTGCATAGGCTAGAACGCTTGCATGTACTGCTTTATAAGCTTCTACACGTCCTGCCCCTTGCGAGAAAACATCATACTTATCTTTGTTTAGTAGCTTCGCTGTATTAGAGAGCGCTACTTTTACATCAAAAGCATTCCACTCAGGATTTGCTTGCTTCACAAGTGCTGCAATCCCTGCTACATGTGGAGTTGCCATCGATGTTCCTGTCTTGCGTGTATAGGCTTCTTCATAAGTTGCTTCTGGGAAATCTGCTTGATACATTGGAATGGTCGACATGATATTTGTACCAGGTGCACTGACATCTGGTTTAATGTCAAAGTTCGGTGTCGAGGGACCACGTGAACTTGAGTTGTTCACTTCGTCGCCCAGTGTCGTCGTTCCGTTAATATTGCTAAATGTAACTGTGCCTTGTCCGACTACTAGTGCTGAACGAATCGCTTCGCCATCTGTTTGAGATACATCAAATGATGGAAGGAATTCAAATGCATCACCGAGAAACACATCCGAAATTCCAGGTGCACCCGTGCCCCCTGCAAAGTTATGGATGAGTGTCGCAACAGCACCGTTTGCTTTTGCGTGTGCAATTTTATCAACAAATGCAATTTCTCCGCGAGAAATGAGCGCAACCTTTCCCGTTACGTCTAACCCGTTGTAATCTTTTGCTTCTCCGTTACCTGGCACTGCAACAACATCAAACGTCCCACTTAGTTGCGTAGCGAGGTCTTGCCCAAATGTTGTGCCCATTAAATTCATTGGCTTGGAGAGCGTAAAATCTCCAGCAGTTACAGATACTTCTGCATCATATTGTGTTTCAGGATTTGTTGTGTTTGCAACCGCAATCCCAAGACGTGCAGTTGAAGGTGTACCCATCGTGCCTCGGTTTGGTCCCGAGTTCCCTGTTGCAATGACACCTATTGTGCCTGCCAACATTGCGTTGTTAATGGCGAAAGATCCACCGTCTGTTTCTGAATTGGCGCCTCCCCCTAATGATAAGTTAATCACATCTATTTCTTGTACCACCGCTTCTTCAATCGCTGCAATAATACCTGACGTTGCACCACTTCCATATGCACCAAGTACACGGTATGCATAGAGATCTACTTTCGGTGCAATCCCTTTAATGCCGTATTCATTGTTGCCAATCGCCGCAATTGTACCCGCGACATGCGTTCCGTGTGATGTGTAGAACGAACTGCCATTGTTATTAAATTATGGTCGATGACTCGGTCTGTCTAATGGAGATGTTTCTGATGCATCATTATCTGCTCGTTCCCGCGCATAGTCACTTCCTGTATGTGGGACGAAGTTTTTTCCGCCTTTATAAATCCCTTCAAAGTCAGGGTGATCCGCATCAATTCCTGTGTCAAGAACGGCTACTTTCACACCTTGTCCTTCTATTCCTTCTTTCCAAAGTTCTTCAATCCCGAGGAATGAAATGCTTGTCTCCATTGTTGGTTGAAGTAGATCGTCTTTTGGGTTTTTGACAACTTTATCGCCAAACTTGTCTGATCCTTTGTTTGGGAATCCAAGTGACTTCCCCTCTTCAGATGCATATACAAGGGCATCTGGCTCTACTAATGTGACCCCATCAAGTGCAAGCAATTTCTCCAAATCGCCTGCTTGTACTTTTGCGGAAAAACCATTTAGAACCGTGTTATATGAAAACCCTTGTTCAAAGGATATTTTCTTAATTTGCATTTCTTTTTTCAAAAATGCTTGTTGTGCATTGACTGTCTTTTTAATTTGGGTTGCTTCTGCACTTGATAACTGCTGTCCTGCCAGTTCTTTAATTCCCTTTTCAAGCGCCACTGGTTTTTCTGACAAATGAATAATCACTGGTACCCGTTCACTTCCAGATAAACCTTGTAAATCTTTGTGTAATACAGGTCCCCCTTCTAAAACTTGAAGCTGTTCTGAAATCGCTGCCTTCATTTGCAGCGCACTTTCTTCTTGCGCCCCTTGTTTTAATGGCTGCTCTTTCAATGTCACATCAGCCGATACTGATAACGGCGTGAGTAATGAAAGAACCATTACAAAAGCAAGGAACTTACTGAAAAACTTCATCCATTTCCCATTTTCCATCTGTATTCCCCCTTGTTATAATTTTCGTACTAATCTAAATAATACGACAACCGAAGTATATCATAGACACATAGGAGAATAATGTCGATTTAACAGGTAATTGATAACTCTAACAAAATGAGCAGAAAGTGTGAGTATCCAATCCTAGGTTACAAGGTTCAAGGATTGTCGAATAACTGTAAAGAAACAGGAAAAAGGTACCTATTTTTCAAGGCATGTCAAAAGACCTTTATACTGCAGCCGACATCTATCATTCGTCGACCTCTAAACTTTGGTTGATGAATGCCAAAAACCTCTCACTTTAACAAACTAAAGTGAGAGGTTTTTTCATTTTGAAAGACTATGGGCATGGCGTACGATTAAAGAATAACCAAATGTCTCTAATTGTGCTTGAAGGTTCGTATCATAGACTGGTAAATTCATTTCTTCAATTTCCTGCGCAACCGGGAGATTGCAATGAATTTCAGCAAGTTGGCGAGATAGGTGTAACATATCCATCCCTTCCTCAACGCGCTTCCGTCTGGCAGGGGTTAATTCAGCCAGTGCTTCAAGCACACCATCGATTGAACCATATTCTTTAATGAATGCAAGTGCCGTTTTCGGACCAATCCCCTTCACACCTGGGTAACCATCGGCCGTATCTCCTGTAAATGCTTTAAAATCAATATACTGTAAAGGCGTAATGCCATATTCTTCAAAGAAAATTTCTTCGGTATAAATATTGTATTCGCTATAGCCTTTTTTAATTAACGCGATGCGGACACCTGGACGGAGCAATTGAAGTAAATCCTTATCGCCTGAAACGATTGTAATATCGGCTTTTCCTTCCCACGCTTTGACCATAGAACCGATATAATCATCCGCTTCCATGCCTTTTTCCCCGTAATTCTTCCAACCAATCAGTTCAGATACGTCTCGTGCCATATCGAATTGCGGAACGAGTTCTTCTGGTGGTGCGGGTCGATTTGCTTTATAGCCATCATATAAATCATTGCGGAATGTATGGGCACCCATATCCCAACAAACGGCCATATGCGTTGGTTTAAAGAGGGACATCGCTGTCATCGTATGCCTCGCAAACCCTTGAACACCATTTGTTGGAATCCCTTTATCATTTGGAAAAAAGTGTCCCATTGCATATGTTGCAAAAAACGAACGAAATAACAGTGCCATCCCGTCAACAATGAGAATATGTGGTTTTTCTTCTGTCTTCACTATAGATAAGCCTCCATTTACTAAATCACTTTCTTCATTATAACAGACTTTGATGACAGTAGATTCGTTGTTTTATCTCTCCTCGTATTTAAATCATCGCGCCCAATACAAATTGAATAAAGACAACTAGAAAACAAGTTGACCAAAAAGCGGTGGCAACCTTTTGCGCTTTCGTCGTAGTAGGTTTTGCATACTTATGTACAAAAGAAAGCACGAGCAAATTCACCAGATATACAAAATAATAAATAAATATATAGAGCATAAAGCGAAATCTTTCGACTAAGGCCATCACTGGATTTGCTGCAATGACAAACACAATCATTGATAAAACGAGAATTATGATTACTATAACATTCATTTTGTCCCACAACGGATGTGTTAAAAACAGCACACTTTTTTTCGTTTGGAAGTAAAGCAGTAAACTGATAAAGCCAATGACAATAAAAAGAAAACTTAATGTCAATGCCAATTGTTGATTGGCACTGATCGCTGGATTACTAAATTGGTATTTAAGTAAATCTGCGATGATTAGTAAAGCCGTCAACCCCAAAAGTGTTAACGCTTGAAAGAAAGTCCATCTACTTAAAAACATTCCTGATCCCCTCCTGCTTACTGTACGTGCGAGAAGCAAATTGGATTCATTCATTAAAAAAGTTCCACGGATGAGTAACTACCCGTAAAACTTCTATTTTGTTTAAAATGAAATTGAATGATCGAAATGGCTTTGTTCTCCATTCGATACGATATCAATTGTGTCGTACTGATCTTCTTCATTAATTTTATAGAGAAGTTGATGGTCAGTCTCTTCAGTAGATGTATCTGTGAAATCTTCATCAAATGAAATCGTCAATACTTCGTTGTTTACGTCGATGTTGAAATTCTTTAATTCTACCGCCTCTTCTCCATCCATTTTATTGCCTCTGTTTAAAAATACATAATAACCCTTTCCATCAGACAATAGGTAATTTCCATTTTCCTCTAAATAAGGTGCGATTGCATCTTTCAATTCTCCATTTACTTTAGACATGTCCATTTGGGTAATCGTTTCCTTTTGAGTACACCCCGTTAAAAGGAACACCGCAAGAACGAATAGTAATATTCTCTTCATATGCCACCTCCAATATTCTTATTATTCTACTAACTTCAGTATAACAGAAAACTTTTTAAATAAATGTCCAATCGTTGCTTCTCTACCTCGCATACAATGAGAAGAATCGTTGGAAGGAGAGAAATGAATGGTTAATAAAGGACCTAATGAACAAAATAATCCCGAGTGGTATCCGCAACTCCCTGATGGGTATGAAAGTCAACAAAGGCATGGAAGACCACCTGCACACCCTGCATATGGCGGCCCCCAACAAAGTGGATTTCCACAATGGCAACAACCTGGACAATGGGGTAATCAACCCGGACAGTGGGGCAATCAACCTGGACCTCCCGGATTTCCACCTGGGCAAGGCGGTTTTAACCCTAGCCCGCCTGGTTTTCCACCCGGACAATGGGGGCAACAACCTGGAAGGCCACCTGGACAGCAACAAGGAAACCAAGCGCCTACTTCTGCTCCCCCGAATCGGACACCTGAGTATCCAAGTGCACAGTTATTCGCGGTAGATCCGGGTGCAATTAGAGGTTGTATGTATCGTTTCACGTACGTTTGGCTTTCGAGAAGACAAGGTTTTTGGTTCTACCCTGTTTTTGTGGGTCGAACGTCTGTCGCGGGTTATAGATGGAACAACAGAAGACACAGATGGTCATATACAGGCATAGATTTAAATAATATCGATCAGTTTACTTGTTTCTAACTAAACTTCAAAAGCGATTTCCTTTTCAATTAGGAAATCGCTTTTTTCTTTTTAATTTATATCGATTCTTTCACTTTCATCTGCCCTATTACCTATGCCCAATCGACATTTAAAAAAATACCTCTACCAAAAAAATGTCGGACTGACCCTTTGCCTATAGAGACGGCGGGAGTCGAACCCACATTCATATATTCTCATTCTTTATTCCTGAATGATTACAGCTTGACTGCCCATTGCTTCGTAGTTATCGAAAAATGTTTTTTCATCATAAGTAACACTTCCATGGTGTGGGTTCATTGCGCGAACTTTGCCATCCTTCCACCCCATTAATACAACCGCATGTGAATTAATTAAGGAAGGATAAAAGTCATTGAACCCTTCAATATACCACCCACCTCGTGTTCGTGGTTTTGACAGATCTAAAGTCACCCATGTAACAATAGGAATGCCCTTTTCAATATAATCTAGCAATTCTTCTCTAGAACTACCGCTAATATTCTCAGCGGATAAAGCTAAGTCATTCGTTGAAATGAATTTTTCTGCCGCCTCTTTAATTGGCTCAGCAAAAACATACCACCCATCACTTAGGTCACGTGGGTTTCCAGGAAAGGCACGGTGTGGATCTGCACCTATCCGTTTCCCATTCCGCATTGTAAATGGAACCTTTTTCAAATAATCATCCGCCATTGTCGTTTTTGAAACGTCAGCCCCGTAATAATTTAGTATTGCTGTTAAAGATGTTATTTCACAGCCATGTGGCAGTTCAGGGTTTTGCAAGACATTAGGGACATCAATATAACTTTCTTCAAGCGGTATAAATGTCTGAAAATAGAAAACGTCTCGCGTTGCATGATGTTCATACATTATCCCTGGTTCTTCTTTCAGTAAG
>JARIDM010000111.1 GCA_029263945.1 Sporosarcina sp. | reverse complement strand
CAATAACAATAGGAATCCCATAACCAATTTGTTTTTCTTCATGCTGATCCACCTAACTTGTTATCCGACAAAAACTTTCTTTACAATCCAAATAAAGGCAATTATGATTCCAAAAAACAGCACGATGCTAAATAGGAATCCAAATATCGCAAGCGCAATCCCCGACAACATCGTTGCAATCGTCCAAACGATAAAGAAAGCTATAAATCCACTACCCGTAGATTTTACAAATAAATAGGCAATAAATAAACCTGCAATCAACGCAATGATCTCCATCTAAAAAACATCCTCCAGTACTTTTAGCTCAATAAAGTTCCATCAATTCAATCAATTTCATAATAGGGTTTTCTTGCGCCGCCACCCCAACATATAGTCAGGTTGAAACACTCCCGAACAATATATTGTGTCATGGTCGCAAAATAAGGTCATTATGAAATTAGCTCCATTATGTAAACAATCAAGCACAATTCACTTTGTTTATATTACGGCACTTTCACGGCCTGCGTCAATAACCAAAGACACAACATCACTTTTTTGTTTATTTTTGGATAAAGATGCAGATAATGAGTCTAGTAAGTACAAATACATCTATACGAAGGAGTACTGAATGACTCGAAAACCAATAGATCATCATGAACAAGAAGGCTTAAGCCGTCGTCAATTCCTTAAGAACTCTAGTCTTATCGCAGGTGGTGTCGTCGGCGGTTCACTATTCGGTGGGTTGCTCACCAGTCAATTTCAGAAAAAAGACCTGCCCCAAAATACGAAAGACGTTAAAAATTTAACAGAGGCCCGTATGTTCTTCTCTAGAAAAGAAGACTTTGATATTTTGTCGGCCGCAACAGAACGACTTTTCCCGGAAAGCAAAGACGGTCCTGGGGCAATTGAACTGGGTATTCCTTATTTTATCGACAAACAGTTAGCAGGTTCTTGGGGAGACAATGCAAAGGAATATATGAGCGGTCCTTTTATCCAAACACAACAAGTTCAAAATCCGAACATTAACCAGGATAGCCAAGGACCTAATACCGAAACACAGTCCCCTACACCCACACCAAGGTATCAAACAAGGTTAACAAGAAGTGAAGTGTTTCTTATTGGCCTTAGAAAATTAGAATCAGTTGCACAAAATCAATTCGGAACTAAATTCGTTGATGCTGAAGACAGCCAACAAGATGAAATTTTAACAATGTTTGAGGTAAACGATGTCGACTTACCAGGCGTAAGTGCAGAAACCTTCTTCCATTTACTCTTAAAAACAACAATTGAAGGGGCTTATGCAGACCCTGTTTACGGTGGCAATAAAGACATGATGGGTTGGCGAATGAAAGAATACCCAGGACCACGAATGGGCTATCTTGAACAAATTGAAACGGAAGAATTTCTGATTATGGAACCAGAGAGTTTAATGGATTACCAAGCTTTTGGATAAATGGAGGGTGTACGAATGGCAGAAAAACTAAAAAAAGTAAATGTTGTTGTCGTTGGGACTGGCTGGGCTGGTGGGATCGTATCAGCAGAACTCGCCAAAGCAGGTTATCAAGTTGTCGCGCTTGAACGAGGTGAAAATAAAACCAGAGATGATTACACAGGTGTAAAAGATGAATTACGTTATACCAATCGATATGAAATGATGCAAAATCTTTCACCTGAAACGATAACCTCTAGAAACACACTAGAAGAAACAGCACTGCCAGTACGAACACGAGATGCGTATATGGCTGGTACTGACCTCGGCGGTGGTGGGGTTCACTGGGCTGGGGCAACATATCGGTTTATGCCCTATGATTTTGAGATTTATAGTCAGACTGTTGCGCGCTACGGAAAAAGTAAAATTCCAAATGGGATGACCATTCAAGATTGGGGCATTACATTTAAAGAATTTGAAAAGTACTATGATCGTTTTGAAAAAACAGCAGGTATTTCAGGCGAACGGGACCCCTTTGGTGAAGAACGCACAAATGATTATCCCAACCCACCGATGAAAGCCTCCCCTGCTGTTAAACTATTTAAAAAAGCAGCGACTGAATTAGGTTATCACCCTTATCAAGTTCCCTCTGGAAACCTATCACAAGCCTACGAAAACCCAGATGGCGAAAAACTGAACCAATGTATGTTTTGTTCTTATTGTACACAATACGGCTGTGACTTTGGCGCAAAATCAGATCCACTTGTCACGGTGATCCCTACTGCAAAAAAGACTGGAAATTGCGAAGTCAGAACAAATGCTTATGTTCGTCGTGTTTTATATGACGGTGAAAAAGCAACAGGCGTTCTTTATGTAGATACCAATTCAGGGATTGAATATGAACAACCTGCTGATGTTGTTGTACTGGCAGCATTCGCTATTTCCAATAATCGACTCCTCATGCTCTCTAACATTGGGAAACAATATGATCCGAAAACACGAAAAGGCGTCATCGGACGAAACTTTAACGGACAATTTAATATTACGTTCCTCGGCGCAAGGGGTTACTTTAATGAAAAAAAGTTTAATCTTTATATGGGGGCAGGCGCATTAGGAGGTGCCCTTAGTGATTTCGCAGGGGATAATTTTGACCATACAAATCTAGATTTCATTAACGGGGGTGGGATTGAACTCAGACAATACGGTGATGCCGCAATCGCAACCAATCACGTCCCAAAAGGCACACCGAGTTGGGGGGCTGAATTTAAGGAGAAATCTATATTCTACGCAAACCGCAACCTCGTTGTTTGGTATACGCCAGCGATTATGCCGTGGTGGCATAACTATTTGGACTTAGACCCAACCTATAAAGACGAATTTAATGACCCCCTTATACGTGTGACCAACAAATACACTGAACAAGACCGCAATATTGCTAAGTTCGGGATTGAGAAAACAAAAGAAATTGTCGAGCAAATGGGTGCAGATATTATCGATGAAGATGAAGTTCCGCAAGAGTTCGACCATATCTACCAAGGTGGACATTATGCTGGTGGCGTGGTCATGGGCGCGGATCCAACAACTTCGGCAGTAAATACGTATTTACAAATGTGGGATGTAGATA
Source organism: Sporosarcina sp. (assembly GCA_029263945.1). GTDB lineage: Bacteria > Bacillota > Bacilli > Bacillales_A > Planococcaceae > Sporosarcina. The sequence continues at coordinate 2,410 of JARIDM010000111.1, read as the reverse complement.
ACCTTTTTGTCGTGGGTGGTTCCGCTTTCCCACACTTCGGAGGCCACCATCCAACCGCAACAATTGGTGCGCTCGCGTATCGTGCAGCAGAAGGAATCGAAATGCATCTAAAAAACGGTGGACAACTTGTTGAAATTGATAAAGAAAGTCACACTGCTTAATTCATAAACTATTATCAAAAACAGCTTAAAATACAATAAGAAGCTATCCATACACTGTTTATTTCCGTGTGGGTAGCTTCATTTTTTTGTGCTTCTATCCAATTGCTTCAAAAGTTAATTTTTCTATGTCATTCTCGTAATTTAATTACAAACCCTCTTAAATATAGGTATGATATTAAGATTTAACATCTTCTAAAGCCCTATATGACAGGGTTTATAAAAGTATGTGAAACTCTTCACAAACTTGTCGCAATTGCCTAAAAATGTAAGCGGATACAGATGATATGATGAAATTAACAAAATAAAGGAGGCAATAAAATGATTAAGATAAGCTGTAAAAGCTTTAATTCCGAATCAAAATTTTATACGAAAACCTTCTTTAAAAAAGTAATAAAAAAAGAAAATTAATATCTTCTTTTATGCTTGACTCGTAACTAATCTAGTACGTATATTTTCTTAACATTTTTTAAAAATAGTTGAAAAATAATGGGAGGGATTATTATGGTGACATCAGTAGACAAAAAGAGGAATAAGAACGAGGTATCTGTACAAGAAAGTATTGACATTCTCGTCAAAAATGCAAACAACGCGTTAAAGGAAATGAAGCAATTAACGCAAGAACAAGTCGATAATATTGTAAAGGAAATGGCATTAGCTGGTTTAGATAAACATATGTACCTCGCAAAATTAGCTGTAGAAGAAACAGGGCGCGGCGTTTATGAAGACAAAATTATAAAAAATATCTTTGCGACAGAATACGTTTACCACAACATTAAGTATGATAGAACAGTTGGGATTGTTAATGAAAATCCACACGATGGCATGGTTGAAATTGCAGAACCAATTGGCGTAGTTGCTGGGGTAACCCCCGTAACGAACCCAACATCAACAACAATGTTCAAGTCATTGATTTCAATCAAGACATGTAACCCGATTATCTTTGCTTTTCATCCATCTGCTCAACAATCAAGTGCCGAAGCAGCAAGTATTCTTTATGAAGCCGCGGTAAAACACGGTGCACCTGAACATTGTATTCAATGGATTGAAAAACCATCAATAGAAGCAACACAACTATTGATGAAACATGATGGCGTCGCAACAATCTTAGCAACTGGTGGACCTGGAATGGTGAAGTCAGCTTATAGCTCAGGTAAACCAGCGCTTGGTGTAGGTGCAGGTAACGTACCTGCCTATATCGAGAAATCAGTTGATATCAAACGCGCAGTGAATGATTTAATCTTATCGAAAACGTTCGATAATGGGATGATTTGTGCATCAGAACAAGCAATGATCGTCGATAAAGAAATATACGATGTAGTAAAACAAGAAATGATTGACAATAAGTGTCATTTCTTATCTGAAGAAGAGAAAGCCAAAGTAGAAAAAGTTGTGATTAATGAAAAGACGTCTGCTGTAAACCCTGTAATTGTTGGAATGAGCCCTGCATTCATCGCAGAAATGGCAGGCGTTAAAGTTCCTGCAGAAACAAAGATTCTCGTTGCGGAATTAGCAGGTGTAGGACCTGAATACCCGCTATCACGTGAAAAGTTAAGTCCTGTTTTAGCTGCTTATAAAGTGAATAGTACGGAAGAAGGGTTAATACGTGCAGAGGAAATGCTAGAATTCGATGGGTTAGGACATTCAGCTGTCATACACTCGAATGACCAAGAGGTAATTGAACAATTTGGCTTGCGCATGAAAGCGGGTCGTATTATCGTAAATGCCCCCTCTTCACAAGGTGCAATCGGTGATATATACAATGCTTATATGCCGTCCCTCACATTAGGATGTGGTTCTTATGGCGGGAACTCTGTGTCAACAAACGTAGGAGCTGTTCACTTAATCAATATTAAAAAAATGGCGAAAAGAAATAACAATATGCAGTGGTTCAAAGTTCCACCGAAAGTTTATTTCGAAAAAAATTCAGTACAGTACTTAGCTAAAATGCCGAATATTACGAAAGCCTTTATCGTTACCGATGAAACAATGGTTAAACTGGGCTATGTTGACAAAGTGCTTTATCACTTACGCAATCGCTCCGACTATGTACATTGTGAAATTTTCTCTGACGTAGAGCCTGATCCATCTAAAGAAACAATGATGCGCGGTGCAGAGGCGATGGCTACTTTTAAACCTGATGTGATTATTGCACTTGGTGGAGGATCACCGATCGATGCAGCGAAAGGCATGTGGTTATTCCACGAGCATCCGGATACAGATTTCAACGGATTAACACAGAAGTTCTTAGA
>JARIDM010000106.1 GCA_029263945.1 Sporosarcina sp. | reverse complement strand
CAGTATTTTGTTTCATACCACTTGTGATTCTAAAGGTATCAATCGTTTTATCACTCAGGAATTTATAGAACATTAACCCCAACATATAGTCTTTATAGCGACTGGCGTCCATTGAGCCACGTAACTCATTGGCCCCGTCCCATAGTCTTCTTTTAATTTCTTCTGATGTAATCATGTTTTCCCTCCTCGTATATGTAACAAGCGCTATGATAAGCTTTTTCTCTTCGTTAACTTGCGATATGTAAATTGCAAAGATAGCAGAAAGGTTCTTGTTAATCTTTTTTAACAATTAATTTTCAATGAGAACCTTCGTTATTCATGACTTCATCTTACCATATTCGATAGCTTGAAACCTTTATATCATAATAAAGAATAAGGCACACACAGTTTCATGTAGTCACTATTTATTCTTTCATTGAGATACTGCACATAAAAAAGTTGGACGTTTACGAAACGTCCAACTTTTTTTATGTGCGTTCCACCTTTTGGTTTATCACAAAGTGAATCACATTTAAAAAAACTTAATCTTATGTCTTCAATTTGAGTACATTAAGCTAATATTAAAACCGTTGATTCATACCATTGCAAATCAACTCGAAACAGTCACCTGATGAGCTGTTTCATAGGCCTTCACGAGTAAGTCTACAATATGAACAGCATCCATTTCGTCAGTAAGTCCTTCGCGTTCAATTCCGAGCTTCATTTGTAATAAACAGCCTGGATTGGTGGTCACAATCGTTTTCGCTTTTGTCTTTATCGTTTGTTCCATTTTATAATCTAAAATTTGCATCGACATCTCAGACTCGACTATGTTATAAATACCAGCGGATCCACAACAACGACCAGCATCATACATTTCAACAAATTGTACCCCTTGAATCGCTTGTAAGAGCTTGCGCGGTTCAATAAACGTTTTTTGTCCGTTTTTTAAATGACAAGAATCCTGATAAGTGACCACTTGATCATCCAGTCGAAGTGGAAGTTTATCAAACTCTAGTTCGACTAATATGCTTGTAATATCTTTAATTTTAGTTGAAAAGGTCTTTGCCCGTTCACTCCATTCAACGTCGTCTTTTAAAAGATGACCATAGTCGACTAAAAAAGCGCCACATCCACCAGCGTTCGTAATAATATAATCAACCTCTGAAGTTTCAAATGCGTCAATATTTCGCTTAGCCATTTCTTTCGCTTTATCTGTTTCGCCACTATGGCCATGTAAAGCACCGCAGCAACTTTGAATTTCTGGAACGACAATTTCACACCCTGCATATTGTAAAAGTTTAGTCGTTGAATCGTTTGTAGATAAGAAAATTGTATCCATTAAACAACCCGAGAAAAACGCAACTTTCTTCTTTTGTGGTTGGAATGGAAGATAGTGACGTTGTCTATACTTCATTTCTTTTTTCTTAGGCACTTCTGGCAATACTTTCTCCATTGTACACATCGTGTCTGGAAGTACATTCAGAATACCTGAAAACTCAACCGCTTTTTGTATACCTGATTTTTGATAAAACCCAAGTAAACTTACCGCACCAATCATTCGATTTTGATAAGGAAATAGATGATTGAAAAATAGATTTCGTGTCGTCTTTTCAAATAAAGACTGATCATTTACTTGGTAAACGGCATCACGAGCTTGTTCAAGTAAATGACCGAACTTCACACCAGACGGACACACAGGTTCACATGCCCGGCAACCTAAGCAAAGATCGATTGACTTTTTAACCTCCTCATCCGGCTCAATAAGACCATCTACAACACCCTTCATTAAGGCTATTCTTCCACGTGGCGACATCAATTCATCTTGACCAGATTCAATATAAGTTGGACAACTTGGAAGACAAAATCCACAACGTGTACAGTTCATCAACTCATCGTAATCTATTTTCTTTTTAAAGTTTAGTTGAATGCGCTCTTTTTCTTTTTCATTCATCATTTTAAATTACCACCCGATTTCGTTCGGACTCTGTGAATATTTTCCCTGGATTCATAATGTTGTTCGGGTCAATTGATTGTTTGATTCCTCGCAGTACTTCTATACCGGCTTCTCCTACTTTTAAATTTAAATAAGGTAATTTCATCGCACCTACACCGTGTTCTCCTGTAATCGTTCCACCAAGTTCGATTGCTTTCTGGAAGATTTCTTCAAATGCTTTTTCAACGAGGATCATTTCCTTTTCATCTCGTGCATCTGTTAAACATGTAGGGTGTAAGTTTCCATCTCCCGCATGCCCAAACGTACAAATTGTCAATTGGTACTTTTCGGCAATATCTTCTATGGCACGTACCATCTTTGCGATTTCTGAGCGCGGGACTGTCGCATCTTCTAATATCGTCGTAGGTCTCACTCTGGAAAGCGCGGACAATGCAGTTCTTCTTGCACTTGTTAACGCTTCGGCTTCAGCATTTGTCTTCGCAACTTGGACATCAACTGCCTTAGTCTCTCTACATATTTTCTCTATTTTCGCCATATCACGCTCGACCACTTCTGCTGGTCCATCTTGCTCGATTAATAATACAGCACCAACATCTGTAGGCAGCCCTATTCGAGCAAAATCTTCAACTACGCGTACAGTTTGCTGATCAAGAAATTCCAGTGTTGCTGGGATAATTCGGTTGGCAATGATAGCCGATACTGCTTCTGCCGACGTTTCTAAATCATCAAATAATGCAAGCATTGTTTTCTTTGTTTCTGGCTTTGGTACTAACTTCAAAGTTGCTTGCGTAACAATACCGAGCGTACCTTCCGATCCTACAAATAATCTCGTTAAGTCATATCCAGCGACATCTTTCGCTAGTTTCCCACCTGTGTGAATGATTTCTCCATTCGGCAAAACAATTTCTAGCCCCATCACGTAATCTCTTGTCACCCCATACTTCAAGCCGCGCAACCCACCAGCATTCTCATTAATATTTCCACCAATTTGCGAGATCTGCATGGAACCTGGATCCGGTGGATAAAATAGACCCACTTCTTCCGCTGCTTTAATAATATGTGCAGTAATTACACCTGGTTGTGTCGTCATCGTTAAATTTTCTTCGTCTATTTCAAGAATTTCAGCCATATGTTTGAATAGGAGAACAACCCCACCCCTTAATGGTGTTGTTCCTCCGCTTAAATTAGTGCCCGATCCTCTTGGAACGATCGGTATTTTATGTTCATTACATAACTTTACAATCGATGCAACTTCTTTTGTGTTTCTTGGTGAAACAACACAATCTGGCATCGCTTGAAAACCAGGCGTTGCGTCATAAGAGTACGCATACAATGTTGCTTGCGTATCTTCAACGTTCATTTCTCCAACAATACTTTTAAATTTCACCTTTAAAGTTTCCTGGAGCATATTCGTTCACCCCTCTTTTTTTGTTTATAGAGTAAAACAGTCTATTTTACTCACAAATCCTTCTTGAATGAACGATAACTTTTCCAAACTTCGTATCCTATTTTTTCATAGAACGCCACCAAACCAGTCCAATCAATGACAATTCTCTTTATAGCTCGTTTCCTTAAATACGTAATAGCTGCCTCCACGATTGCAATCCCATATCCTTTTCCTCTTTCATTTGGATCAATTCCGAGTGGCCCTATGCCTCCTAATTGCTCATGAAAGAGAGGTGCCCAATATGTATTTTGTGCGATCAGTATAGAGTGAGCGTCATTAATTCTAGAGAAACCTAAAATTTCGTTATTTCTTTTGAGGATTACAAATTCCCTACCAGTCCCACCTTTTTCAAAATACTGAATGGCTTCATATTCCCATCTGCCTGGAAAACAGCGGTGTAAGAAAGATAAAAAATCACTTTTATCTTTTTCATCAAGAAGTGAAAATTTTACGCCTTCAAACGAAGGAAGTACCGTTTCGTCTGTATTGTCATAATTACAAATAAGGTCATGCTCATTTCCACACGCTTCATAACCTCTTTTTTCAAACCACTTCATTACGTTTGTTTTTTGTTCTGGAATCCCTGGAAAGTAGTGCCAAGGATCTTTTCCTAATAATATTTGATTCACGCCGCTGGATTTTAAGGATGCTTCGGTTTGAGTCAATAGCCTTTCGCCAACACCTTGATTACGATATTTGTGGTCTACCAAGAGGACTTGTATCCATCCAATATCCTCTTTCATTCCCACGTCTAATTGTTCTTGCCATTTTTTAGCGACTATGAAACCAACCACTTTGTCTTCGGAATCTACTGCTATGAAAGATCCTTCGTATAAGACGTTTTTATCATTAAAGCTATTTTGTTCAAATAGTGCTGTTCGCATTGGGAACTCTTCACCCAGTTCTTGATTCCAAAGCTTAACTAAATCTTTTATTCGCTTACTATCCCATGATTCTAATCTCATTTTAAGACCAACTCCAATATATATTCTTGTAGTTAAACAAACGTATTACGTAGCCTTTTGTGAAAAGGCATTTTATAAACCAGAAAATGTATTATCTAAGAGGAGTGAATGGGAGCATCTCCCTGAAGGTAATATAGACAGATAAAGGATTGCAGATAAGGATTATCGTGATAAACTCAATGGTTTCTTCATCAATAAGTCCTATATTTTTCTTAATGACCAGTTAACAAAGAAAAAGGCAGACATGCTATGCCTTTACGAGGGCCAATTAAAGATTCATAAAATTCACTAAATCGAGAAGTTCAACTTAGTTTGTCGTTTCACATCTTTTGTAAAGAAAAGATGTGAAATCAACTTTTGATAAGGGGATATTGCATTATTTCAGTATCCCTATTTATGCCAATTTCATAAAAAACTCGTAACAAAGCAAATTCACTATACCGTGATAACACTCTCATTGGGTTACTAATTCGATCGCTTTTCGAACATAACCATTACTAGATGCAATGGCTTTTTTCGCTTCATCAAACGTAACATTTCCTTTAATCATTACGATTGATGGTTTTACTTCTTTATTGGCTAGCTGGAGTGTTTCCTCTGCTTTTTCGTAAGATACATTTGTTATTTCCATGATGGTGCGTTTCGCTCTTTCTACTAGCTTGTAATTGCTTGCATGGAGATCCACCATTAAATTTTCATAAACTTTTCCTAACTTAATCATTGTTGCTGTACTAATCATATTTAGAATCATTTTGTGTGCAGTTGCTGATTTCATCCGTGTAGAACCTGCCAAAACTTCTGGACCTACAATGACTTCAATCGCACATTCTGCATAATGGCTAATCACTGAATGATCATTACAAGTTAACGAAATTGTATAAGCACCCATTTCTTGTGCATATTTTAACGCACCAATCGGATATGGCGTTCTACCGCTAGACGTAATTCCAATTACCACATCCTTCTTGCTAAATCCACGTGCTTTTAGGTCTATTCCACCTTGCTCCTCGTCATCCTCTGCGCCTTCAACAGCTTTAAAAAAAGCACCGTTTCCGCCTGCCATGACAGTTTGTACCAGCTCAGGCGGTGTCATAAAGGTTGGTGGACACTCTGAAGCATCAATAATTCCCAGTCGTCCACTTGTACCTGCACCAACATAGAAAAGCTTCCCACCTTTTTCCAACGATTCATATATATGC